>CAZDTZ010000011.1:0-41145 GCA_964508535.1 uncultured Candidatus Saccharibacteria bacterium | reverse complement strand
AAGTATATTAGAAAGAAAGGGTAGGGAATATGCTTAATCTTAATAAAATTAAACGTCACGTCAAGAGATTGACTGGGCAAGAAACAGAGGGCTTCACCTTGATTGAAGTCCTGCTTGTCGTGGCAATCATTGCTATTTTGGCGGGGATCGTCATCTTGGCAATTAACCCAAGCAAGCAACTTGGTGACACGCGTAACGCGCAGCGCAAGGCCGACATTACGACGATCTTGAATGGTGTATATCAGTATTCGGTCGATAACGGCACGTTGCCGGCCAGCATTACGACAACAGCAACAGAGATTTGTAAAACTGGTGGTACATGCACCGGACTCATCGACCTTGGCGTGTTGGCTGCTTCTGAGAAGTATTTGGTTTCGATCCCGATCGATCCACAATGTCCAACTGGCTGTAACGCCAATGGAGACGGGTACAAGATTATCAAAGACGTCAACAATAGAGTCACCGTTAGCACGATCAACCAAGAAAACGGCGTTGGCACAATCTCTGTGACACGTTAGTACATTTATTAACAAAGCAGCAAGAAAGGCACTTACGCATGCTCAGCATCAATTTTATCAAGCATAAAAGGCAAGAGGGCTTCACCTTGATTGAAGTCCTGCTTGTCGTGGCAATCATTGCTATTTTGGCGGGGATCGTCATCTTGGCAATTAACCCAAGCAAGCAACTTGGTGACACGCGTAACGCGCAGCGCTCCGCTGACGTTACCACGATCCTCAATGCAATATATCAATATTCTGTCGACAACAATAACCTGCCGGCAAGTGTGACGGGTGTGTCGACTGAAATATGTGCCACGGGAGCTGCCAGTTGTACTACCCCAGGGGTCGTGATCGACCTAACCGTACTAACAACTGCAGAAAAATACCTTGTGTCCATACCGAAAGATCCACTCTGCGCAACAGTGTGTGCCGCTAACGGAACTGGCTACAAGGTCAATAAAGATGCGAGCAACCGAATTGTAGTGACTGCGCCGTCGGCCGAAAACGGTAAAACCATATCGGTAACACGGTAGGGGCTGACATGGCTACAACAAAAAAAGCTGTCAAGAAAGCTGCCCCCAAGAAGGCAGTGCGCGCGTCAAAACCCACGACAGGCTTTAACGCTCAAGCGATGGATGTACTCTGGCTTGTGCTCTTGTTCACAGTGCTGAGTGTGGTCTTCGCGGCAATGTCGTACTGGCGCTACCACACATAAAAAAGGTAACTAACCCTACCCAAACAGAGGCATGTCAGTAACATGCCTCTGTTTTTTTTGTGTTGCGATGTGTCTCGTGGGCTATACTGGAAAGGGTATGTTTTTCTTGCTTGGAGCATTCATCGCTGGTGGTCTGACGGTCTTGGCGCCGTGTGTGTTGCCGTTGTTGCCGATCATTATTGGCGGCTCGGTCACCGGTAATGTTCGTGACAAGAAGCGGCCGTTGGTCATCGCCATTTCGTTGGCCATTTCGTTGCTGGTATTCACCGTGCTGCTCAAGGCGACGAGTTTGCTCATCAATCTGCCGCCGCAGGCCATAAATTACCTATCGGGTAGCATTATTATTTTGCTCGGCATCGTTACGCTATTTCCACTGCTCTACGCACGGCTTATTGATTGGCTCGGTATCGAACAGTGGGCGCAGCGCTTTTTAGGCAAGGGCTACAAGAGTAAAGACAGTTTGGTCGGGCCAATTATTACAGGGGCGGCGCTCGGCCCGGTGTTCTCGAGCTGTAGCCCGGTGTACGCCTACATCTTGGCGACAGTACTACCGGCCAACTTTGGCCAGGCCATAGAGTATAGTATTGCCTACGTCTTGGGGCTAACTCTGTTATTGTTGTTAATTGGTCATTATGGTCAGCATTTTGTGGCTAAGATCAGGTTTGCCAGCAATCCGCATGGTTGGTTTCAGCGTACGGTGGCCATATTGTTTATCGCTGTGGGGCTGCTCGTCTTTACGGGGTATACCAAACAAGTACAGACTTGGGTTTCCGACCACACGCCATTTAATTTCGACTCCCTGAGTGCCAAATTACTCCCAGCGTCCGAGCACAAGACGATCGACAACCAGCTATATAACGTGCAGCAGCGTTTCCAGGCACCCGACTTCCAAGGCATAGACCACTGGGTTAACAGCAGTCCGCTCACTATGCAGCAGCTCAAGGGGAAAGTAGTGCTTGTCGATTTTTGGACATACAGCTGCATCAATTGCATACGCAACAACAAATACCTTGAGCAATGGTACCAGGCATACCAAAAAGATGGCTTGGTAATCGTGGGTGTGCACGCACCAGAGTTTTCCTTTGAGAAAGTGACAGCCAACGTCGAACAAGGCGTAAAAGCGCAGCATATTACCTATCCGGTAGCTTTGGATAACGACCTCGCTACCTGGGGCGCATATAGCAACCAATCGTGGCCGGCGAGCTATCTTATAGATCCGAACGGCCAGGTTGTGCGAATCCATGAAGGTGAGGGTGACTATATGATCGAAGAACAGGCGATTCGGCAGCTCTTGGCCGACAGTGGTGCCAAGCTGGGCAAGGTTGTGACGACTACCAATTACGTACCAATTGTGGCGGCCCAGACGCCCGAGACGTACCTTGGCAGCGAACGCGCCAGCGGTTACCAAGGTAGTCCGGCCCTTAACCCTGGCTCAACTCAGACATTTACGATGCCAAGATCGCTCGACCTCGGTGGCTGGGCGCTGGGTGGCACCTGGGAGGATGATGGTGAGTACATTACGGCGCGCGGGAATAGCACGGTCGCCATCCACGTAGCTGCCAAGAACGTGTACCTGGTCGCTGGGTCGGACGTTGCGGCGGACGTCAAGGTGAGTCTCGGCGGCACTCCGATTAATGAAACAAGCTTCGCAGGTACCGACGTCCAGGACGGCGTACTGCACATTGACGGTTCACGGCTTTACGCAGTCGTGTCGTTTCCGAATTTTGTGAGCAACCAAACGCTCTTGCTTACTGTGCCAAACGGCACCCGGCTCAACACCTTTACGTTTGGCAGCTAATGTCATTTAGAACGACGGCTGCGTACTGCTTTGGAGTGCGTTATACTGTAAGCATAAGAGGGTTATATGTTTACAAAAAAGACCATTCACGATATCGACCTAGAGGGTAAGCTCGTGCTCATGCGCGCTGATTATAACGTGCCCGTTAACGACGACGGCACAATTACCGACGATTACCGCATCACGCAATCAGTACCGACCATAAAGGCATTGCAAGAAAAGCATGTGCGGCTGGTAATTTGTTCGCATCTTGGCCGCCCTGACGGCAAATCGAACCTCAAGTTTAGTCTAAAACCCGTAGCCAAGCGGCTGAGCGAGGCGCTCGGCCAGGACGTCGCCTTTGTAAAAGACTGTATTGGCCCAGAAGTTGAGAAAGCCGTGGCCGAGCTGCAATCCGGCCAAATTTTGCTGCTCGAGAATCTGCGTTTTCATCCCGAAGAAGAAAAAAATGATGACGGCTTTGCAGCCGAACTTGCCAAGAACGGCGAGGTGTTTGTGCAAGACGGCTTTGGTGTCGTACACCGCGCGCACGCCAGCACAGAGGCAATTACGCACCACTTGCCAAGTGTCTCTGGGCTGCTCTTAGAAAAAGAGGTAGACACCATCACTAATGTGATGAATAATCCCGACCGTCCGTTAGCTGCAATCATTGGCGGCGCCAAAATATCCGACAAAATTGACGTTATCAACAAGTTTATCGAAATCGCCGATTTCATTGCTATTGGTGGTGCCATGGCCAACACTTTCCTCAAGGCCAATGGTATCGATATTGCCAAAAGCAAGTATGATGAGGACGACTTGCAGCTGGCCAAAGACCTTATGGCCCAGGCGGCAGAGAAGTCGAAGCAAGGCCGTTTCGTATTTTACCTGCCCCAGGATGCGGTTGTTGCTACGAGCGTCGACAAAGCGGCCGCCACCCGGATCGTGGACTGGGATGCGCACAGCATTGCCGAGATCGAAAGCTACCCCAAGCGTCCATCTGCCCGCACACGCGAAATGGCCGAGGACGAACTGATCTTGGACGCTGGCCCATTTACGGGCGCCTTTATTGCCGGCGGTATACAAATGTGTGGCACCGTTGTGTGGAATGGTACACTTGGCGTTACCGAGATCCCGGCGGTCAACGGCCCGGTTGGCCCCTTTGCGCACGGTACGGAGCTTATTATTGACGCTTTGGTCGGTGACTACGGTGCACGGCCGTTTAGTGTGGTTGGCGGTGGCGACACCGTGGGGTACATTGAGCAACGCAAGCTTACGGGCGCCTTCAATCATGTGTCTACAGGCGGAGGTGCAAGCCTAGAGCTGATGGCCGGCCGCCAGCTGCCCGGCGTCGAAGCGCTTGAAAACAAGTAATAATATTCTGCAGCTTACAAATCGCCAAGCATTATCGTAATGTGACATACGCTAAGTCGTTGTATACTTTTTACATGCAGACGGCATACAGTCCGAAGGTGGTAAAGATTTTGGCGATCGCTGCGGTTTTTGGCACACTCGTGCTTGCCATTCTGTCTGGCCTTCTCCTCAAAAAGTATGCGACCAGTTTCCGTTTTACAGTTGGCTGGGCCGTGGCTGCCGCGCTATTTAGCCTCTCAGCAATACCGTTTTTCCTTACCGGCCTCAGAAATTTCAAGGCCGGCCTTACGCGCGCCTACGTTATTCTTTGTGTTGGCATCGGTATTTTTGGAATTGCCCAGCTACAGATCCCGGCGATTACTCTTTTCCACTGGGAGGGCTGGCTTAACTCTGGTGGTGCTGTTGCTGTGTACTTTGTGAGTACGGTGCCTATCTTACTTGGTGTGCGGCAGTTTGCGCGGTTGTTGGCCATTAAGACAATGTGGACGTCAGTGATGTTGTGTGTCGGGCTGTCTGTTATATTGGCGATCTCAGCGGCATTCTTGCCGCACGTCAAGGTAAGCACTGCCGAAGCACCCTACCATGTTTTGCTAGGCATCGTGGTATGGAACATGCTGTTCGTGACTTTCGCCGGAGTTTTATCAGTCAAAATTAGGCAAGTTGTCTCTATAGTCTATATGAAACCAATGACTTGGCTGGCTGCTGCAATGTTCGAACTCGCTGCCGCTGGCGCCCACTTTTTTGTCGTGCATCTACTGCTTACAGACGGTGATTGGTATTTCGACTACAGTTTCTCCGTCGTGCCATTTGCTATCGGCGGTCTGTTACTGCTCAAGGCTGGGTACGAGTTTAACAAGATTAACTTCAACCTAGGCGAGGTCAAAGCCGTCGGGGAGGCTGGTACCGGCTTCCGCAAGCTTATTATCGTGAGTTCGCTCGACGTGGTTGTTTACACCGCAAGTTTAGCCTCCGATCGCCGTCGGATTGACCCAATGTTGGACGACGTGCGGCTGTTGACCGCCAGTCTCGCCCCCGGCCAAGCGCTCTCCGATGCCAACCAAGCAGTGCTTACCAGTGTCTATCGCAAATTAGAGGAGTATCTTACAAAGCAGGAACCGCTTCGTGTTTTCACGCAAGATGGCTTACGGGAAAACATCATACAAAAGTTTGGCAAAGACAACTTGCGGACCGTCACATTCTTGCAGTAATCATTTCTAAGCATTCGGCAGAAAAGTGGGCACGAAGCTTTGTATTTTGTACAATGCTTATGCTAAGCTAAGAGAAAGAAGAGATTATGGCAGGCAAGATTCTACTCGTTGGCAACTGGAAAATGCACCTGAATGTGAGCCAGGCTAGTTTGTTGGTGCACCGTCTGCAGGAGCGCACGCGCATCAGGCGTACGATTGAGATTGTACTGGCTCCGACGATGTTAGCGTTGCAGCCGATGAGCATGCAGATCGACCGTCGCAAATTCCGTTTGGCTGCTCAAAATGCCTACTTTACAGATGAAGGATCATTCACCGGCGAGGTTAGCTTTACGATGCTCCGCGATCTCGTGCACTATGTGATTGTCGGCCACTCCGAACGCCGCAAGCATTTCCATGAGGATTTGCCTATGATTCGTGACAAAGTAGCCGCCGCAATCCGTAACGAGATTTCTCCCATTCTGTGTGTGGGTGAAACGCAGCACGAGCGTAAAGAGGGTATGACTAAGCGCGTGTTGCACGATCAAGTTACAACGGCCTTGGCCAATCTCACTGCTCGCGAAGTCCGCGACGTAGTTATTGCCTACGAGCCCGTATGGGCGATTGGTACTGGCGATCCAGAGAAGCCTGCAGACATTCAAGAGGCGATTAATTATATCCGTTCGCAAGTGGGTGCTTTGTATGGTGATAAGGTTGGAGCAACAATGCGGGTTATTTACGGTGCTAGTGTTGAGCCTGAATATGTTGGCGGTATACTTGGCCTTGACGGTGTGGACGGCTTGCTTGTTGGTCATGAGAGCCTCAACCCGTACCATTTTGCCAGTATTGTGGACGCGGCCTACCGTATGCAACACGAGCTAGGTAATGAAGACTGACCAGCCCACTCCGCAACCCCAGCGCCCGACCAACAATCGCAAGGTATTTGACGTCCGCCGCCCCGGCAAGGCGCCTGCTTCCCCTACGTCGCGCCCGATCATCGTTGGGCACCAGGCTCAGGCAGCCCGCACTCAGATCTCAGTGAGTGGCATTGGTGAGCGCGGTCTTGGCGAGCAGTTGCTTGATTCCCACAAGAAAATCGAACTGGCAGTAGCACCTCAGCCTGCTGTCCTAGCTACAGAACCCGCCGAAGACAAGGGCGAGATCAAAGAGAAAGAGACTGCAAAGAAAGGCGAGCCTGCAATTGAGCCTGTACGTGACCCTGATGAGCCAATAGATGACGCCGAGCTCGCCGAACTCGCCGTCGAAGGCCCTGAAGCAGTTGAGCCGTTACCTCCAGATCCAGTAGCTGATGAAGCGCCGGTGCAGCCTACTCAGCCCTCACAGCCCGCAACCCCAGCAGCCACCACCGCTACCCAAGCAACCGCAAACCCGTTCACTACAGAAGAGAACGAGGCTGCGAATGCTCATGCGGCGGCTATGGCTATGCCGGCCGAAGAAGGCGCAGTCATCGCCGAGCACGGCCAAACACACATCTTGCGGACACTATTGCTCATTTTGGTGCTAATTGCGGTTGTCGCCTTCATCTTCGACATTCTGCTCGACTCCGGCGTCGTGATGCTCAAAGCCATACCTCATACCCATTTTTTTGGGGTTTAGGCTAGTTTTTAGCGAACAGTTTACTAACGTCGGTTTTGATTTTTGAGATCGACAACAGACATTCGCCGTCGGCTGAGGTCATTGCTTCAACGAGCGCAAAACCATTCTTGTCAAATTGGTTCAAGGTTTGCATTGTGCCACGGTGATTGTGGTACCACAATAAAATGCTTTCCCCTTTATTGAAGCTAATCATTTTCGGTTTGCCTTCCAGCTCGAACTCAATCGATAATGCTACTCTCAGGTTTACGCGAATGGAGCGTATCATTTTTTCTTCGTCAAAAGAGAATTCTACATCGTACAGCGACGGATCGATGTTGAGGAGGTCGAGCGCAAATTTGCTCTTTGGCGTGAGCGTTGGGCCGCGTTGCTGCTCAGATGGGTGGCCGTGGCCGCTGCCAAAGTCAAAGTAGCGGCGTGCTTTTGGCGTATCTAGTTGGCGAGTAAATATCAGAAGATCGTCTTTGCCCATGCTGTCGCGTACGGTGTGGAGCGGCTGGCTTTCTTCGCGGAAGTTGGACAGTGTGCCGCCCAGGAAGAGCACCACGTTTTGTATTGTTTCATCTTTGCCAAAGGAATCGAGGGCCAATAGATTGTCAAAACGCTGGTAGGCAATGTCGCGGATGTGGCCTTCAAACTGCACTTCATCACCAAACCACTCACGAACATTATTCTCGGCAATGCGCAGCATGTCGGGGCTGATGTCGATACAAATATAGCGGTTAAGGCGGCCGCGCTCTACCAGCCGCTCAAGCATTTTGCGAACCGGATAGCAGTTGCCTGGGCCGATGTCTATCAGGTTGATGCGTGCGCCAGGGGCAAGCAGCTTCTCTATGTACGCCATGTTGAGGTCGATCAGTTCGATCGTGTTCGTGAGGATATTTTGCGTGTCCTCTTCGGCAAGACGCCGGACGTAGTTGTCCCAGATGACCGCACCACCATCAAAATAGCTATATTGGACGGGGATTTCACGGTAGATGTCCAGGCTAGAAATAATATCAAAAATCGCTGTGGTGTCGTACAGCTTATAGAAGTTGGCTGTCGGCGTCACCACCTTGTGGCCGCGCGTGTTCTTGTACTTTTTGCCCTTTGCAACCAATTCTTCCACGATCGTGGTGTTTTTTGAGGTACTTGCAATAAATTTTTTGCTATCTTCTTCGACCAGTTGAAGGCTTAGCTTGCCACTTTCGGCAGCATCTATCCAGTTACGGACAGACTTTTCGGAAACGTGATAGATTTTGGCTAGCTCTGTATTCTTAAAGTATTTCAAGGCGAATCCCTTAACTGCATCTATTATAAACTAACGTACTGTTGACATGTTCCGATTATCGGACGTATCATATGAACATACCTTTAGAATTTACGAAAAACATGTTCAAAAACGTAATTATATACGATTTTTGGCAAAAATGATAGTACATTCTAAAGAACCTGGCAGCAACGTATTAAAAATACATAGTGGGGAGACCCAGAAAGCAGGAGCTCACAATGGCAACCGCCGTTAGCCAACGCCAATCTAATGACTTTTTCATTCAAGGACCAATTATGGCCCGCGGGAATAGTGTAGCGGAGGCGATTTGCGCGCTCTACTACCTCCCCAAGCGTTACAAATTGGTTCTACCCGCTGTTTCCTCCGACGACAGTGGTTTTTTTGACGAAATGAGCCGGTTGGTAAAGCGCATGGCTCTCGGTGCCCGAGTGCGCTTTAGCGAACTTGACGAGCCCGATGCTATCATCGTATCCAGCACCACTCCTACCGATTTGCGCGACGAGCATTTGGTGTCTGGCGGCACACCAGAGGCTCTTGCCAGTGCAATCTTGCGCGTTGGCCGCATTACACTCTAGATCGTCACAGCAGACACAACGTGATACGATTATCGGCATGACGTTAAAGCTTTTCTTCGGCATTTTGTCGATCATACCGGCCGTTTTTGCCTATGTTTTCTATTTCAAGGATATCTTCGCTGGGCGGACAAAGCCCCATGCTTTTTCCTGGCTGATCTGGGGGACGCTGGCTGCGATTGGCTTCTTTGCGCAAGTGGGCGCTCACGCAGGCATCGGCGCTTGGGTTACTGGCCTAACCTCGGCCGCCAGCCTGGCAATTTTTTGTTTAGCGATCTTTAAGGGCGACACAAAGCTGGATCATTTCGACCGGGTACTACTCGCGTTGGCGCTTTGTGCGTTTGTGTTTCTTGTGTTCGTCAGTAACAAGGCGGCCGCTGTGTGGATTACGCTATTTACGCTGTGTGCCGGTTTTGCGCTGTCGATGCACAAAGCATATGGTAAACCCGACGAAGAGACGGCGAAGTCGTTTGTGCTCAACGCCCTTAAGTTTTTGCCAGGGATTTTGGCGCTCAGCAGCTTTTCGTTCCTGACGATCGCATATCCATTAACTGCCGGGGTAGGCAATGCGGCGTTAGCCATCCTTATCTGGACGCGGCGCCGGCGGTTTGCGGCTGCACACGCTGATATACCTAGCTAAGAAAGTCTTCTGTCTCGCCGCATACAGCAGAGAGTAATTGCGCAGAATAGATTTTCATGGTATTATATGCATGTTTTTATGCGTAATCACGTGCGATCTATTGGCTTCGGGAGTTTGGGCGCTATTGCTGTAGTGCTTATTGTGGCCGTTATTGGCATAGGGGCCGGGCTGGCGGTGCGCTCCAGCCGCCATGCCGCTCAGGCAAAACATGCAGCTCTCCAGGCGAAGTCATTTACCGCACCTGCTGCGAGCAAAACGCCATTTTATACGCCACCAGGCTACACACGATACACCAGCGTCGCTGGCAAATTCTCTGTTGCGTATCCCAGTGGGTGGGGTGCGCTCCAACCGATAAACGATGGCACATCCGCGGGTAGCCTGACGGTCGGCAGCGCCAGCCTACAAAGCGGCCAGCCTGACGCACTGAACGGCGAACAAGGCCCACTGATGCTCACTGCAGCGATTTCGGGTGTCATAAGCATGCAGCACCAGAATAGTTTTATACAGTCCGAACAATTAGCCACGGGCTACATCTGGCGCGAAGGTTACGGGCTAGGTAAATCGACTGGTAAGGTCGTCGCGTTAGCCTTGCACACCAACGCCGAAGGAGTGCAGTACTACGACGGCAGCCTCACCGGTGAAGACGGAACGACCTGCAGCAACCATGAATATGTGTTTATCGTGGGTAATGGTTTAGTCTCGGTGATAGCCCCCAGCTTATGCCCTTTACAAGAGGGTTCGCACATCGACAAAGCAACCAAGGCGCTCTATCTCAATCAGCTGAAAGCAATTGTTAACTCGGTCGTCATTACCAGATAACATTGCTCGCCCGCCGTTGTTGAAAAACAACAGCAATGCATTGCTGCCCGTTGTTGAAAAACAACAGTCATAAGCGAGGCGTGTTTGCTACAATTACGAAGTGCAAATAGGGCAAACAGATTTACTAACCGGCCTAAATCCAGAGCAACAGCGTGCTGTTGAAACGACCGAGGGGCCGCTTTTGATCCAAGCCGGCGCTGGTTCGGGCAAAACCAAAACCCTCACGCATCGCATTGCTTTTATTATTGCCAACAAAAAGGCTACGACCGCCAACATTTTGGCGGTGACGTTTACTAATAAAGCCGCCAAAGAAATGCGTAGCCGGGTAGCCGAACTTCTTGGTCAAAGCGCTGAAAATCGTAGTTTTATGCCCTATATGGGCACTTTCCACGGTATTTGTGTGCGGTTGCTGCGCCAGGACGGCGAGCATATCGGTATCCCGCGTAGTTTTGTAATTTTTGATGAAGCTGACCGCCAGGCTGCGGTCAAGCAAGCCAGCAAACAGCTGATGATGGACGAAAAAACGTTCCCCGCTCGTATGCTCTCCGGCATTATCAGCACCGCCAAAAACGACATGACCACGCCAGAGTCGTACGCCAACATGGCTGGTTCCACGCCGGCGCAGCGCGCCGCTGCCCAAGTGTTCCCGCTGTACCAAAAGGCCTTGAAAGAGGCCGCGGCCCTCGATTTTGACGACCTTATTGGCCGCACTGTGCATTTGTTGCAGACAAAATCCGAAGTCCGTGCCAAGTGGCAACAACAATTTAAATACATCATGATAGACGAGTATCAGGATACTAACGTTGCGCAGTACAAGCTGGTAAAGCTGTTGACCAACGAAGACAACAACATCGCAGTAGTGGGCGACGACTGGCAATGTCTAATTCCGGGAAGTCTGGTTGAGACCAAAGACGGGCCAAAAAAGATCGAGACTATTGCAAAAGGGGAGCTGGTCCAGTCGGCCAGTGGCTATGGGAAAACAGGTCATTTCAAGGTTCTCACAAAGAAGAAGTTTTCGTACGAAGGTGAAGTCGTCTGCATTGAGACCTCTTCTGGCAACGTGCTTTCCTGTACTCCAAACCATCTGTTATTTGCCAGATGGGACAAAACAGATGCCTACTTCGTGTATTTGATGCACTCGTCGGCAATGGGGTACCGGATTGGGCTGGCCAAGGGCACTCGCTTTGATGGCGAAAAGGATGACATCGGATTGCGGGTGCGAGCCAACCAAGAGCGCGCAGATCGTATGTGGGTGCTCAAAGTGTGCGATAGCCGCGAAGAGGCTGCATACGTAGAATCGCTTTTGGCATATAAATATGGCATCCCGATGCTGGTTTTTCACGCCTTCGCCAATAGGTCCATGCGTTTCAGTCAGAAGTATATTGACGCGATCTTCCAAGAAATCGACACCGAGAAAAGAGCCAAAGAATTAATGGCAGACCAAGGGATTGCGTTCGACTATCCCCACTTCGTGCCCCAAGCGACCACTCGCCATGGTCGCAGCACTGCCAATATTAACGTCGTGCTTTTTGGGGACAAACGGACTACACGTCAAAGCCAGTGGTCGGCCAGTAGGTTATCAGTTAATACAACGAATCGCCAACTCCTTGAGGTGTTCGAGACGCTCGGCTACACCGTGAGGACGGGTAGGGCTGGCACATATCGCACAGAGACCCACAAGCTAGATTACGGCGAGATCGAGCAGACATTAGAGAAGGTAATAGGACATTCAACCACCGACTTTCGAGTTAATAGGTATGCGTTTATGACCGACAGGAAGTTTTCGTTTATGCCCGCGAGTCAGGTACACCTCGGTATGGTGGTGCCCGTCAACAAAGGCAATGAGGTCATCGCGGAACGAGTTGTGAGCGTCACTAAGAAAGCTTATGCTGGGCACGTATACGACCTTGATATAGAGCACGTGCATAATTACGTTGTGTCGGGTATTGTCGTCCATAACTCGATTTATTCGTGGCGTGGCGCTGATTTCCGCAATATTTTGAACTTTGAGCGCGACCACCCCGACTGTACGGTTATTAAACTAGAGCAAAACTACCGGAGCACCAAAGCCATATTGGACGCTGCCCATACAATTATCACCAAAAATCTACAGCGGTCGGACAAAAAACTGTGGACTGACGCCGGTGACGGTTTGCCAGTGCAAATGGTGCAGGTTAATGGTGAACGTGCCGAAGGCGAAGCGCTGGTGCGCCGCATCCGCAACGCAGTCGACGCTGGCTACCGCCGCTACAATCATTTTGCCGTGCTCTACCGCACCAACGCCCAAAGCCGTTCGGTCGAGGAGTCATTTATCCGGTACGGTATTCCTTACCGGATTGTTGGCGGCCAGCGTTTTTACGACCGCAAAGAAATCAAGGATCTCATGGCGTACCTACGGCTCATCTATCAACCCGAAGACCGGGTGAGTTTTGCGCGCATCGTCAACGTGCCAACCCGCGGCATTGGTACCAAATCTTTGGAGAATTTTTACCAGTGGCAGCAAGCAACCGGCAAAACATTATTTGAGGCGCTGACTGAAGCGGCGAGCTGCGGCACCTTGACCGCTAAAGCACGTAATGGCCTCAGCGAGCTGGGTGATATCTTGGCTCGTTTGCGCGATATCATCGACGAAACACCGCCGGCCGGCATTATCGACAGCCTGATCCGTCGGCTAGATTACATGCATTTTTTGGATGACGGTACACCGCAGGCTGAATCGCGCCAGGAAAACGTCAAAGAGTTAGAAGGTGTTGCGGGTGAATACGCCGACCTTGGTCTGGCTGGGTTCTTGGAAGAGGTGGCGCTGGTGAGTGACATCGACCAAGCCAATTTTGACGGTAATGCGGTGACGCTCATGACCCTGCACGCCGCCAAAGGCCTAGAATTCCCCGTGGTCTTTATGGTTGGTATGGAAGAAACGATCTTCCCGCACAGCCGCGCCCTGTACGACCAGTTTGAAATGGAAGAGGAGCGCCGCCTGTGCTACGTGGGCATGACCCGCGCCCGCGAAGAGTTGTACATGTTCTATGCCACCTCCCGCATGTTATACGGTGGGGAACAACACAATCCGCCCAGCCGCTTCCTAGCCGAAATCGACGCCGACTTCCAGCCCTCGGAGACGGCGTATTCCTTTGGCAACGACAACCCGCTAGGAGGGACCTCACCCGACAGAGCCCCTCACGTCGATGAATATTCTCAAGAACCTCAGTACCTTCCTGAATTAGAAGAGGGCGACTCCGTCAGGCATGACGTCTTCGGCACTGGCCGCGTTGTAGAAATCGAAGGCGAAAACGTCAGCATTTTTTTCAAAGGCGTCGGCATTAAAAAACTAAACGTGGCCTTCGCGCCAATCAAAAAACTATGACACGCATCTTACTTTTCATCGGCAAAGTGGTCTACTGGTGCGCCTGGCCGGCCTTTTGGGTGTATTTTAAGCGGAGTTACGGCCGGACGCGCATAGTGTTAGTGCAAGACGACAAGATTCTAGCGGTTAAGGGTTGGATTAGCGACGGCAAATGGATTTTGCCAGGTGGTGGGCTGCACAAAAACGAACCAATCGTGCAGGGCGCGCTGCGTGAATTACAAGAAGAAACTGGCGTGCAACTAAAGGCACAACAATTACGTCATCTTGGCAAAGGACAGTACCACAAGTATGGCTTCTCGTTCGACTACGAGGTATTTGCAGCGCGTGTGGGCGAAGTGCAAACCCACCGGCAGCGCCATGAAATCGCCGAGTTACGCTGGATAGATCCACGCCAAGTCACGGCCAAGAACACCGGCCAAGATTCACTCCAAGCAATCCGTCTCGCGACTGCCAGCGGGTTTTTGTTACAATAAAGCTAGCTTCGTTGCGAAGTGAACGCCTGGTACATCCAAACGGTGCACCCAAACTCTGGCCTACAATATGCCTACAATTTTTAATCGGTTCAAAAAGAAGTATGCCGTGGTGCCACGCCAAAAAGCACGTATCATACAGCGTATCAGCCATCACCCGGCCTTTACAGTGCCGCTGATTACTGCTGGATCTCTCGTATTGCTGACGGTTGTGGGCATTCTGGCATTCAACGGCGGCAGCCCAAAACTGCAGCCCACAGACACGCACATTGTTATCATTACCCACGATCACAAAGAGCAAACCTTGCCAACCCGTGCCGCGACCGTTGCCGATGCGCTCAAGCGAGCAAATGTAACCCTTAACTCGGGCGACGTTGTGGAACCTGACCCCGAAACTCAAATTGTGACAGATAACTTCCGTATTAACGTGTATCGCGCGGTGCCAGTAACGATCGTCGATGGCACGACCAAGACGTTTTCATATTCGGCAGCCAGCACGCCGCGTAGTATTGTGCAGCAAGCCGGTATCCAGGTATACCCCGAAGACACCCTGTCGCTCCTGCCGACCGACAACTTTTTGACCGAAGGCTCGATTGGTGAACGGGTGGTCATTGATCGTGCTACGCCCGTTAATGTCAGTATTTACGGCACGCCAGTAGTGATGCGCACGCATGCCATTACGGTTGGGGCATTGCTGACGGCACGCGGCCTTAAGTTACAATCAAGCGATTCGCTACAGCCTGCTGCCAGCACGCTGATTAGCAGCAACATGCAGATTTTTATTATCCGCAAGGGCACAACGATTGTTACCGAATCCCAGGCCATCGGGCATGTGACTCACACTGTTGAAGACGACAGCTTGAGCTTTGGTACTACTGCCATTCGCCAGCGGGGTAGTGACGGCAGCAAGCTCGTCACGTACCAAGTGCAGCTGCAGAATGGCAAGGAGGTGTCGCGCAAAGAAATCCAAGAAGTTGTTACGGTGCAGGCAGTGGATGAGATTATTGCCCGCGGTAAAGCCGTGCAGATTCCGGCCGATAAGCAGGCAGTCATGGCTCAGGCCGGCATTAGCTCCAGTGATTATCCGTACGTCGACTACATTGCCAGCCATGAGGGTGGCTGGTGCCCTACTAAAATTCAAGGTACGCACACATGCCCTCCGTACATGAGCCCCAGCGACGTTCCTTCTTATGATGGTTACGGCATATTCCAAGCGACGCCGGGCAGCAAAATGGCATCAGCCGGAAGTGATTGGGCTACGAGCGCAGTAACCCAGATTCGGTGGGCAACTGGTTATGCCGATGCTCGTTACGGCAGCTGGGCGGGCGCCTATAACTATTGGTCTGTCCATCATAACTGGTAAGATGTAGGTAATGATCGAACCTATCCCCAAGAAATCCCTGGGCCAGCACTGGCTGCACGACGACGCCAGCCTGCAGGCCATGTGCGATGCTGTTGGCCTTACCAGGCAAGACACGGTGCTGGAAGTTGGCCCGGGCCTTGGTACGTTGACCACTAAATTAGTGGCTCAGTCTGAGCGAGTTGTTGCCGTGGAATTTGACCACGAACTCGCCCGCGACTTGCCAAAGCGGGTCAAGGCCGACAACCTCCGTGTTATGAATCAGGACATTCTGCGACTCGATCTGCGGGTTGTACCAGAGGGATATGTGGTTGTGGCCAACATTCCGTACTATTTGACCAGTAACTTGCTGCGTATTTTGTGCGAAAGCCCGATTCATTTTTCGCGTGCCGCGCTGCTCGTACAAAAAGAAGTTGCCCAGCGCGTCTGTGCTGCGCCCGGCCAAATGAGCCTGCTGAGTGTTAGTGTCCAATTTTACTGTGACGCCCAGTTGGACCGGCCCGTTCCCAAGGCCCTATTTACGCCACCGCCCAAAGTCGACTCCCAAATCCTCAAACTCACCTACCGCGCCGAGCCCCTATTCCCCGCTGTCGACACCAAGAAGTTCTTCCGCGTCGTCAAGGCTGGGTTTGCCCAGCGCCGCAAGACTTTGCTTAATAGTTTGGGAGCAGGCTTACAATTAAGCCGCGAAGAAACCACCGTGCTACTAGAAAAAGCGAACATCAGCCCACAAGTTCGCGCCCAAAATTTGAGCCTGCAACAGTGGTATGAGTTGTACAAAATTGTAGAATAGGATAGAATGCGAGCAATTACTCACTTTTTAACTCGCTTGAAATCTGAAGTATGTGGGATAAACGCTTGACGTGTTAAGCGTTTTATACATACACTGTTTTTAGCGAGGAGGTACGCATGGATCCTGTCATTACCGTTGGTTACCTATTACAGCACACTGCAGCAATACTAATGCGTCAGTCCGACCAAGTTCTACAAGAACGCTTGGGCATTGGCATGTCGCAACTTAAATTACTGATGACCCTCGAAAAACGCCCCAACGTGCAACAACGCAAGATGGCTGAAACCTTGGGGCAAACCGAAGCAAGTATTAGCCGTCAAATTAAGCTGCTCTGTGAAAAAGGCCTGCTGACCATCCGCATCAACCCCAAGAGCCGCCGTGAGCACATCACCGTGCCAACTGCCAAGGGTACCAAGATGACAGCCGCTGCGCTCGAGGTCCTGAGCCAGTATCACAGCCCGATGCTCGCACTGCTAACCGACAAACAGCAGCAACAACTAGTAGAGTCGCTGACCACTTTCCACGGCTATATTTGCGCAAACGGCAAGCCATTTGCCTGCGACCATTCTTTCCATCTTTAAGCACGCATTTCGTCTTCTCTCAGCCGGCATTAGCTTGTATGCTAAAGGTATCTATGCTCCAGTTCCGTCTCATTTTGTTTTTACTTCAGCCTTCGCTCACGAGTGGGGTGCTATGTGTCGCGCTTTCGATTGGCGGACTGGTGCTTACTGGCCGAGCATTTTTGGTGCACAATGCGCTGCTCAGCAAATACTTTTTTGGACCAGACGGCCTCGTGACTGTGTTGCAAAGCTCGCCGTCGGGATTTGCAGGCCTTTGGCACTCAGTCATCGGGCACCGGCCCAACGACAACCTTATTAGCTACTTGTTTGTTTTGCTGATCGCCGTCGCAGCCTACACTATTCTGGAGGGGATTATTAAGCTGAGCGGTGATATTGGGCAAGCAGCTGGTGATGCCCGCAACGCTCGCCTGCAGGCAAAACTCGCACTTGGGCGGGAGATTGCCCGCCGCGCTCTCTTGCGTGGAGTGATTGCGGCCGTATCGTTTGGGTATGCGCTGGCATTCCTGCGCGTTATCTTGCCATTTTGCATTTCGTTGTCGCGTTTTGGCATCGGCGCACACCGCTGGTGGGATGCTGTTTTAGCCGCGCTGCTATTGTGCGGCGCGCTCCATGTGATTGTCATACTAGCCCGCCTTATCATCCTTCGGCCGCGTATCTTCGGCGGCGCAGACGAAATCATCCTCATCGAACTCAAGCGCTAGGCCAGATGCATTATGCTCGTGTTTTTAGGGCGGGCATGGTATAATAAGCGTACGAGGGGCTGAATTTTAAGCTCGACGTTGGACTTTATCGGTTAGATCAGCAGGTCGCTTGTCAGCGTCATAGGCAAAACTCAATAGTTGCAAAAACTACTGATCGCGTAGCTAGCATCAAGCAGCTTATTGCTGCTTGGGGTGACGCTTTCGCACCAACTGCTCAACTCGTTTAGCAGTCGCGCCATGCACGACGTCAGATAGTGCAAGTGCGTGCCATATTCATCTGGCCGCTTGGGCGTTACTGTCCATGACACCCACTAAGATCAGGACTTGGGGAAAGGACGTTTCGGTTGTTCAGCCGTTCGTTCCCGACTTTTGCTAAGCAACCTATACCTGTAGGATAGACTAACCAGATAAACTGATGGACGCGGGGGCAGTACCCGCCAGCTCCTCCAAATGAGCATTATCCACTTCGGATAGTGCTTTTTTGTTTGGCCCAGTCGGTAGATTGAGCTTAGATGCGAGGGGGGTGAACGGTTGCAGAGTTAGCCGCTAACACTTATGATTAAAACAATATGAGTAAGCTTGGTCTGACTTTTTTTCAGAAACTACTCCTAGTTCTAACTACCCTTTTTGCTTTGTACAATTTATACGAAATTGGAATGGTAGTTTTTAGCAATAACGGCGACTCGGTCAATGGTTTTCTCGATTTGTTATTGCCGTTCCTTGTCATTGCAAATCTAGTTTGGCTCTATAAGCAAAGGAATTGGGCTGTATATTCTAGTTTACTCCTGTGTGTTTTATCTGTAGTCGGTGCAATTATTATGATTGAACATGGGTTAACAGGATTTTCAGGCTTTTAAACCGGGTGTACATCTATGCAAAACGATAACCAGTCACAGCCAACATCTCCCGATAGCTCACAGATCCAGGGTCAAGTATTTGCGCAACCCACCGGCCAAAAGCCGTCAAAATGGCGTTATTTTTTTATTGTTTTGGGTATCTTGCAGGCTCTTGGTGTCGGGCTATTTGTTCTGATAATAATGTGGGCAATTAGGCTAGCCAAAGGTGGCGCATCCGGTACTGAGTTCATCGGTTTAATAGTATTTGTGACGCTGGTTCCTGCCGTAGCCCTGATGGCCATCGTCAACATCATTGGTTTGCCTATCTATATGTGGAAACACAGGCCACGCGGCAAAGAACTGGTTTTTAGCATTCTGTCGCTCGCGGTTTCAATTATCGTTGTGTTGTTCAGTGCATATAGTTTCTACCAATCCAGGGTTGGCGCGGCACATGCCAAACAGGATCTTCAACGGGTACAGCAAAAAATACAAGCGCAGCAACAGCAATTTGCCGCAGATAATGCGAAGCCCGAAATAACTAAAGATGAGGCTATTCAGCTGCTTCAATTGTGCCAACTCAAAGGTTTCTATTATACAAACCAAACAGATAAAGAAGGTGGAAACTGGGGCGAATTGTCATCCACGGGAGTGGTCTTGACTAAAATTGAGGGACAACCGTTTAGGATTAGCATCGCCGATAAGCTTGTAGCCGAATTAGTACCGATCGCACGCGCTGCGCAAAAGACTTGCGGCGAGCCACAATTCTGGCACGACGGCAGCTACGAGCAGTACCAAAACGGGCATTGGTATTTTAAGGGGCTGGCGGTAAACTAGAGGTTTCATTGGTCGTAGCACTCACTGGCGCCCTATCCTTTATAAGCAGAAGAGCTATACTGTAGTTATAGTAACAAGAAGGGTAACACCATGAACAAGAAAACAATTTGGGCAGTAGTTATTGTTATCGTAGTAGTCGTGGCAGTGGGCGGATTCTTCGCTATGCACAAAACGACAAAGAAGAATACGACAACATCGAGCAGTACGACGAGTAGCGCGACAAAGATCGACAACTCAGTAATGGTGAGCGCGAACAAATCAGGCGTCGGCGACTACTTAACCGACCCTAGTAAACATACGTTATACACCTACGGCAGTGATACGTCCGGTGTGAGCAACTGCACGAGTTCATGCTTGGCTGCCTGGCCAGCCTATGTTGACAAGGGCGCAACCACAGGCTTGCCTACGAATATTTCTACAATCACGCGTGCCGACAATGGTGACACACAATACACCTACAAGGGCATGCCACTGTACTACTTTGCGAGCGATTCGGCGGGGCAAGTAACCGGCAATGGCGTCGGTGGTTTCATTGTTGCTAAGCCGTAGGTAGCATAGGTTTGAAAATGGATGATGTCGTACTCCGCACAGAGGGCTTAGCCAAAATATACGGTTCGTTTACGGCGCTCGCGCCTCTAAATTTAGAAGTTAAAAAAGGTGAAGTCTTGGGCTATCTGGGGCCAAATGGCGCTGGCAAAACCACGACCATTCGTTTACTGCTCGGGCTGATTAAGCCAACAGCAGGCCACGCCGAAATCTTTGGTATGGACGCCCAGGCCAAAAAGGTGGAGGTGCACCAGCGTTTGGCGTATGTCCCGGGTGAAGCTGCGCTGTGGCCGTCGCTGACGGGCGCCGAGACCTTGCATTTGTTAGCCAAGGTACACGGCGAAACAGATGTTGAGTATCGCAAAACACTGATCAAACGGTTCGACTTTGACCCCGACAAAAAAGTTCGCACCTATTCTAAGGGCAATCGCCAAAAAATAAACCTGATTGCTGCGTTGGCGACCCGTGCCGATCTGCTAGTTATGGACGAGCCAACATCTGGTCTTGATCCTCTCATGGAGCAGGCTTTCCGCGAGAGCGTGTTAGAGGCCAAGCATAACGGCCAAACTATCTTTCTGTCGTCGCATATTTTGGACGAGGTAGAGGCGCTGTGTGACCGCGTGGCGATTCTCCGTGCTGGCAAGCTCGTCGAAGTCGGCACGCTGGCCGACATGCGCCACCTCTCTGCCCTGACGGTAGAGGCGACATTCGACAGTACGCCGCCAAATGTTAGCCACATAAAAGGCGTGACGGCGGTGCGGGTTACCGGCCACAGCTTACGTTGCCAGGTGCAAGGTTCGATCGACGAGCTGCTGCTCGTGCTCGCCAAGGCACACCCCAAGCTATTACTGAGCCGAGAACCGTCACTGGAAGAGTTATTTTTATCTTTGTACGGTGGAGACACAACCCAGGCGCAAGCCAAAGCCAGGAAGGCGGGTAATGGGCGCTAACAGCTTGGCCACGATTTTTGGCCTCAAGCGCTACCGTTTGCCGCAGGTGGTCATTGGCCGGTTTGTGGCGCGACGCACCTTACGCGCCGCTACGTTGTGGGCGTTAGTGTTTGGTGTCTATGTGGCTTCCAAGGCCGCCGGGTACGCCAACATTTATCCAACTGCGCACGAGCGTGCGGCGATTGCGGCATCGCTCGGTAATAATATTGGATTGAATGCAATCTTGGGAGTGCCCCATCAGATGGAGACGGTTGCTGGCTTTACCACTTGGAATTGTCTGAGCGTGATTACAATTGTCGGAGCAATTTGGGGATTGCTGCTCGCCACTAAAACATTTCGCGGTGAAGAGCAAAATGGTCGGCTAGAATTATTGCTATCCGGGCAAACAACCGCCCGTCGCGCCGCTGGCAATATGTTGGCTGGGCTGGGCGTGAGTTTGGTGGCGCTTTATGTGGTGTCGGCTAGCGGGTTTGCGCTTGCTGGCAAGATGCATGGCGTCGGGTTTAGTACGTCTGCCGCTCTATTTTTTGCATTGTGTGTGGTAGCAAGTGCAACGATGTTTATTGGGGTTGGTGCTCTGGTTAGCCAGCTGATGCCAACACGCAGCCGGGCGGCAAGTGCAGGCATGGCCGTGTTTGGTTTGTCTTTTGTGTTGCGGGCTATGGCCGATACAACGAGCGCGCATTGGCTGTTGAACACTACGCCTTTTGGTTGGATTGAAAAATTACAGCCGTTGTATGCGAGCCGCCCATTGTGGCTGGCGCCGTGTTTCGTATTTGCTGCCATCTGCGGTGTTCTCGCAGTGTATATCGCTGGCCGGCGTGATTTTGGCGAGAGCACCTTTGCCGACCGCACTACCGCGCGGCCACGACTAAGCCTGCTTGGTTCACCGTTGGCGGCGGCATTTCGGCTGACCAGGAGTGCGAGTTTTGTCTGGATGGCGTCGATTGCAGCGCTGGCTCTAATGTTTGGGCTGCTAACTAATGCTGCTTCCCAGGCGTTGGACGCATCAACGAGCGCGCAGCATTCGTTCGACCGCATCGCCCATGCTGTGCACGCGGCCGGCGCGCCGACTTTCTTGGGTGTTATCTTTTTGACGGTGATGACCTGCATCATGGCGTATGCCGCCAGTAGCGTGGGTGCCATGCGTGAAGACGAAGCTGGCGGCTACCTCGACAACTTTTTGGTGCGTAAGGTTGGTAGGCTGCAATGGCTGTGGGGTAGGCTGTTGCTGGCGACGGTTGTTATACTTTTGGCTGGTCTGCTCGCAGGGGTTGCGGCCTGGCTTGGGCAGGCAAGCCAACATGCCGGTGTGCCGTTCCACGATCTGTTACTGGCGGGCGTTAATGCCATGGCTCCGGCAATTTTGGTGCTTGGTATCGGCATTTGCGCGCTCGGGCTGGTGCCGCGTTTTACCACGCTTATTGCTTATGGAGCGATTGCGTGGTCGTTTCTTGCCCAAATGCTGAGCTCCGGCATCAACCTAAACCATTGGGTGCTCGATACCTCAATTCTGCATCATATTGCCTTGTCACCAGCTAGCGCAGTGAATTGGAGAGTAGTTGGGATATTTGTACTGATCGGCAGTGCTTTGGCGCTAATTGGCGCGTTGCGTTTTAGGCAGCGCGATCTGCAGGTAGAGTAACGCAGTGTTCGACGACGTTCCGCCTCTGGCCTGCAGTGATAAGCTGGCGTTTGATACACTGCAGCAAGCCAAAGCTGCGGCCACGGTTGCCGAGTATCAGCATGGCACGAAACTCAAAATTTACCGGTGTCGCCAGTGTGGTTTGTGGCACCTAAGCAGTGATTATTCGTAGGCCGGCCGTGATATGATTGAGAATATGACACGCAAACAGCTTTTTGCGTTGCTGGCGACCGTGATCGGCAGCGCAGTGGTGATCCTGGACGGCACGGTGGTAAACTTGGCGCTCCCAAATATCGCACACACCCTCCATGCCAGTTTTGCTGACTTACAGTGGGTAGTCGATGGCTATTTGTTGTCGCTTTCGTCTCTGTTGTTGTTGGGCGGCTCGCTGGGTGATATTTTTGGGCGTAAGCGAGTGTATGTAATTGGTCTGTTTGGGTTTGGGGTGACCTCACTGTTGTGTGGGCTGTCACCCAATATCCAGCTTTTAATTATCTTGCGCCTGTTGCAAGGTGTCTTTGGCGCACTGCTGGTGCCGGGCGCGCTGGCGATCATCAATACTAACTTCGAGAAAGCCTCGCGCGGTAAAGCAATTGGCAAGTGGTCGGCATGGTCGGCATTGGCGGCGCCAATTGGGCCGATTGTCGGCGGCTACCTGATTGGTGTTGGCTCGTGGCGGTGGATATTTTTTATCAACGTGCCGCTGGTTGCAGCCTGCTTAGTCCTGGCGCGGATTGGTATTGTCGAGACTAGTGACGGCCATGTGCGCCGTCTAGATAGCACTGGTGCCACCCTGGCAGCGCTGTCGCTCGGTGGCATAACGTATGGTCTGATCGAGGGCCCTGCGCGGCACTGGAACTTGAGCGCATGGGCCCCGCTTGTCTTGGGCGTTTTGGCGTTCGGCGCGCTTTTATGGGTCGAAGCGCACGGCAAAGATCCTATGGTGCGCCTTGATCTATTTAGGTCGCGCAATTTTACTGGCGCCAACGTCGCAACATTCTCGCTGTATGGCGCGCTTGCCGGCTTTATATTTGCCCTGGTGATATTCTTACAGACTAAAGCGGGCTACTCGGCTATACAGGCTGGCGCGAGCCTGATCCCAATAGCGATCTTTTTATTCACGTTGTCGAGCCGGATGGGCGCGCTGGCCGGCAAGTATGGCCCTCGCTTATTTATGACTTTTGGCCCGATAACTGCCGGCGTAGGCATGGCTTTACTGTATGGTCTGCATCACGGCTCAAGCTATATCACTGGTGTGCTGCCAGGTGTGGTATTGTTCTCGCTCGGGATGGCAATTACCGTCGCGCCGCTCACTATTACGGTGATGCGCTCGGTGGGGGATGCTGATTCGGGCATTGCCTCGGGCATCAATAACGCCGTGTCGCGCGTCGCCGGGCTCATTGTTATTGCCGTGCTCGGCCTGCTGGGTGCTGTGCATGTGTATACTTTTGCCATCGCGCTCTGTTCGGCCATGGCAGTGCTGGCCGGGATCATCTCGTTCGTACTTATCCGTAACACCAATCTAGCCGGCTAAACGTAACCGTAGCGCGCCGGCAAGTATCGGGGTATACTAAAAATGAATTATGACAATCCTGCTATTCGTTATTGTCGGCTTGGTGGGCGGCGCGTTGAGCGGCATGGTCGGCATTGGCGGCGGCATCATTATCGTCCCACTGTTAGCGCTGCTTGCCGGCTTCAGCCAAAAGAGCGCCCAAGGGACGACGCTTGCTATGTTGGCACTCCCGGTTGGTATTTTTGCCGCAGCAACCTATTTTAAGGCTGGGTACGTAAACCTCAAAGCAACACTGTGGGTGGCCATTGGCTTTGTGGTTGGCGCACTCATTAGCTCACATTACGCAGTTAAGCTCCCAGATCAAACCGTGACACGCGTTTTTGGCGCTGTGTTGTTGGTTATTGCGACCAAGCTATTGCTATTTTCTAGGTAACTGTTTTATATTAGCCGGATGAAAGGTATCGCGCGTACCAAACGCTATGCGTACGTTCCGCAGGAGCATCTTGGCCGATACGGCCAGCCTCACTTGAGTTGGCTGGCTGATCAAGCAAGAGGACTACAAATTTCTGAAACCAGACGGCCAACGCTTGCGTATGCAGCGCACGGGCTGCTGCCTGCAGCCATCGCGAAGCACCTGCATCTGTCAGAGTTTACTATACGGGGTCAGCTTCGGGACATATTCCGAGATGTGGGCGCGGTGAGTATTGCGCACCTCGCAAGAATAGCAATCGAGGGCGGCCTTACTCAGCCGTATTGTCCCAATGCCGTACTTCCGGAGGCTGGTGCAATTGATGCAGGACATTTGTCGGGGTTTGATTGTCGCACGCGCGGACTTAGAGATGACGAGATCATTGCCGAGCTAGGTGAAGCTACCGACATTTGGACCATGCGTAACCGCATAGCCTATATGAGTCGGCAACTAACGCCTAATAAATCTCGATTTGTTTCCAGGGGCGTTTCTGCACTTAACGCCTGCTATCTGCTTGGCCTGATGACCGTTGGCGAACCGTCTCTTGCTGCATTGCGCTCTGGGCTTAAACCCCAGCCAGCGGCAGCAATCTCTGTTACAGATTTTTCAGGCCGGTAACGATGGTTTTGGCTAGCTGGAAGGCGGCCTGATTGTCCTGGTGGGCTGTTTTGAGCTGGGTGACGTAGCTGTTCAAGACAGTGTGGTCGGTGTTGTAATCGGTGGATGCCAGAGCAAGCACCTTGGTCTCTACGTTAACAGAGATGGTCTTGGCGAGAGCAATCTGCGCCTGAAGCTGGGCTAGATCGGTTTGCAGCGTGGTTACGTTTTTGCCTGCCGTTTGGGCCGCTGTGATGCGGGTTTGCAATTTGGCTGCAAGGTCGGTCAATTTGCCCTGGACCACTTGTTGGTCGTCGGCAGTGCGGATGAGATGAATTTTCGGCATGAGTAGTGCGTAGACGCGGTAGTCATACACCATCGCTTGGACATCATTGATTGCTGCAGCCAGCGTTGTCTCGCTAGCTAGTTTGGCTTTTAATGCGGTTAGAGCGATGGTTTCTATGTTGACTTGAACCGTGAGCGCGGCTTTGTCGCTCCCCGAAAGCTTTGTTGCACTGCTTATCTTGCTGGAAAGTTTGCTGAGTGTTGCCAAGCGGCGGCTAATCTCGGCATTACCCTTGGTTTTCATGTTGGCAAGGCGCGTGGCCTCGTTGGCGGTCAGCTTGGTAGATTCGGTGCTGTCTGTGGCGACATTGTCACTGTTTCTCGTGGTTGTGGGTGTTCCTGTGTTTGTCTCAGCGTGCACTACGCTGACGGCTAAGGCTGGTACCAAGAGGCTTGGCACCGTGAAGGCGGTAAGTAAAATTCGTTTCAAGTTGTTCATAGGTTTGCTCCTTTTTCGAGTACTGCCATCGTATAGGCGTTGGCTGTGGTTTTGCTGGGCATTAATTAGTCGGTACGGTGATTTCACTTTGCTGGTCGTTTACTGCGCTGCTTGCGGCTGTCTGATCTGAGGAATCTTGGTCGATACTGCTAGTAATGCCGCTCAGGTCTTTGTTGAGACTAGTATTGTCGGTGCTCGTCGCGGGAGTGCTATCGTTGACTGTTGTGCTGTTAGAAGGCGTCGTGGTATTGACAGTGGCAGTGCTGCTTGTCTTGGCGGGTTGTTTATGAAATAGCAGATAGCTGCCAAATGCGACGCCGGCAAGGAATACAGTGGCTGCAACAGCCCAGACAACCCACATCATGGGTTTGCGTTCTTGTGGTGCAGTGAACGCAGGATGGTCGGGCAGTGTGGCCGGCTGGTCGGATGCAGAGTCGGTAGTTGCGCTGGTAGCGGGGGAAAGTGTGTCAGGCGTCTCGACAGATGGTGTTGAGGCCGCGTCTGGTGCGCTCGGCTCTGACGATATATCTGGAGTTGGCTCTGTTTCGGCCCCTGGAATCGGACTCTCAGCTGGCAGAGAAGAGGAATCGGCTGCTGGAGCCGTGGTGTCTGCCGGCGTTGCTTCGCCTTCTGTGAGAGGCTCATTAAAATCGATCGGTTTTTTATCCTGCATTTTATCTGTATCTTCCACTTTGTCTTCCATTGCAAAATCCTTGTGCTTTATGTCTAAGCATATATATGCACCAATTTGCTCCAAATTGCAATGAGTTGTATTCCTTTTGCCTCGTAAATGCTTGTGGTATATGCAGCAGCACGCGGACGGTTGACTTGAAAGGCAAAAAATGCTAGTATGTAGGTAATTGTTATTGATGAATCCAGGTTTGCGAAAGTTTATTTCGTGGGGAATTATTACTTAGGCTTCATTGGCGACAATGCTTTTGTAATAAATAACTATAAATAGACAGGATTCTTTTTTATGCCATATAACTCACGCACAGCAGCGCGCGGCGCTCGCACACGTAACGCTTACCACGGTGGTGGCGGTAGCTTTAGCGGTGGCGGCAATCGTCGCGGTCGCTCTAACGGTCCCAAAAAGGACTACATTCACCCTTCCAAATTTGTGAAGGTCGCTAAGCCCGTCGAAGAAGAAACGTACGTACCAACGCACCAGTTCACCGACTTCGCCGTGCACCCAACTATCCAAGAAAACATCGTTGCCAAGGGCTTTACCGCTCCGTCGCCAATCCAAGACCAGACCATTCCACTGGGCCTGGAAGGCAAAGACATTATCGGCATCGCTAACACCGGTACCGGCAAAACCGTCGCTTTTGCAGTGCCCGTTTTGCACCGCTTGCTCTCCAAGGAGGGCTCCAAGGTATTGGTCATCGCTCCAACTCGCGAGCTTGCTCAACAGATTGAGGAAGAGTTTCGCGCCATTGGTAAGCGCACTGGCCTGATGGGCGCATTGCTCATTGGCGGCGCCAACATGAACCCACAGTTGCGCGATTTGCGCAATCACCCGCAGATCGTCATCGGTACACCAGGCCGCATCATTGACCACCTGGAACGCCGTTCACTTGACCTTTCCGACTTCAACACTGTTGTGTTGGACGAAGTCGACCGTATGCTGGACATGGGTTTTGTCGAAGATGTCACCGACATTTTGGGCAAACTTTCTGCCGACCGCCAGTCATTTTTCTTCTCGGCAACCATGGATCGCAAAGTCCAGAGCCTGATCGAGTTCTTCTCGACCGACGCCGTAACCGTATCGGTTAAGACCAGCGACACCAGCGAAAGCGTCCACCAGGACATCGTCTGCTACGAAGGTATGACCGACAAGATCGAACAGCTGCACACTGTGTTGAACAAACCAGAAGTCACCAAGGCGATCATTTTTGACGACACTCAGCGTGTTGTCGAACGCCTCGGCCAAGAGTTGCAATCTCGTGGCTTCAAGGCTGACCACATTCACGGCGGTTTGAGCCAGGGCCAACGTACTCGTGCGCTCAACCGTTTCAAGAAAAACGAAGTTACCGTTTTGGTCGCTACTGACGTTGCCGCTCGCGGTATCGATGTCAAAGACATTTCCCACGTCATTAACTACAGCACGCCACAGAACTTTGAAACCTACAGCCACCGCATCGGTCGCGCAGGCCGCGCTGGCAAGATTGGCCACGCCCTCACGTTTGTTACCGACGACCGTGGCGCACGCGACGACAACCGTTACTAAGCGCTACTAGGGCTTAGCTATTCGGCGCGCTATAATCGGTGCATGACTACCTACAAAATTGATACGCCAGAGATGAACTTTGCACGAGATTTTGTGCTTGAGGCTGGAAAGCTCATACGCAGCACATTTGGCCTCAGCACCAAAGCCGACTGGAAGCAGAACGAAACGCCGATTACAGCGGTCGATATTGAGCTCAACAAGCGCTTTATTGCCGAAGTAAATCGAAAATTTAAGGGCTACAGCGTGCTTGGTGAGGAAGAGAGCAAACCACTGTCCGGTGTCGAGTGGACGTGGGTGATCGACCCAGTCGACGGTACCGGGCCGTTTGTCCAAGGACTGCCGCTATCCACCTGTTGTGTATCGCTGTTGCAGCATGGTATCCCAATGCTTGGTGTTATTTATGATCCCATGCTGGACCGCTTGTTCTATGCACAAAAAGGACAAGGCGCTTTCATGAATGATCAGGCCATACGCATTTCTTCTGCCAGTACGCTTGACCGTCAATTCGTGCATTTGGATTCGCTCAAGACAGGGGATCGCCGCCTGCTTCCTATTCGCCAGAAACTTTTGGAGAAAGGTTGTACGCCGATGCTTATCAATGCTATTCAATATGGCACGGCATTGACCTGTGCCGGTCAGGCCGCAGGAGTTGTTTTTTCACTTCCCAGCTTTTGGGATGCCGCGGCCGCATATTGTATCGGTACCGAGGCTGGCGCCACGGTAACAGACCTGTACGGCAATGCACAACGATACGATGAGCCAATCAAAGGTTTTATTCTGGCCAGCCCAGTCATTCATGCACAACTCGTCGAGATGGTGGCGCAGTGCTTTCGTGAAGCTGCTGACGTTTTGAAGAAGTAGGGCCCGCCCGGGCGGGGTATCAACTAATTTCAAAATACTGGAAAGAGTCAGCCAGGTGTTTTTTGCCGAATTCAATCTTTTCGCGTATGCTCTCGAGCGGTTCTCGTTCGTAGCGCCGGACGCGCAAAGTCATTTTAGAGACGGTGTAGCGTAGCCTTAGCAGCTCAAATTTCTCTGCGAAATCGGCAGGCTTTTTTGCTACCTTCCAGTAGCCTTTGAGCATGCCGTCTAAGCGTGATGGGTCGAAAAAGGTGCTCCAGCAGGCAATATCAGCAACTGGGTCACCGGCGACGCATTCGTCCCAGTCAAGCATACCCGTAATATGTGTGCCATCTGTTAGCATGTTCCAGTCGGCAAAATCATTATGTACGATGACGGCTTGCTTGCAATCCAGCAGCGGGTTGTCTGCGCCCATCAGCTTGTTAATGGCTTTGGCTTGCGCTGTGGTGATGATATTGCGTTCGGTTAGCACTTCAAGATTAAAAGCTAGGCCGGCGCGTACTGCATCCGCATATGTTGGGTGTAAACCCTTCAGTACGCCTTGCTTTGCTTTTTGGTTGTCGAAAGGGCCGAAACCAGGCACGGTGATTGCATGCAGTTGCGCCAAACATTTGCCAACTTCTACGAGCAACGCAGCTTCGTCTGCCGGATGTTTTGCTAGCCAATGCACCAGAGCGGTGCCTGGCATTTTTTCGCACACCTGAAAGGCGAAGTCGGTATCATCAACTGCTTCATGGATTGCAAGCGTGTGGTAAGCAGGTAAGCCCGCGCTCAGCGCTTTCTGCGACGCGAGTGCCTCAGCATAGAAGTATCCGTTGCGGACACCTCGGGGGTGGCAACGAATAATAATCTCTTTGCCGGATGCTAGCACCGCGCATCGCACTGAGTTAACGTTGCCGAGGCTGGTTTGGGCATCAGGATCGAGCGGTATGAGCCTGACAATTTGCTCTCCGTCTAGCATGGCGTTTACGGCGGTAATAATAGCTGCGTCGCTAAAGTATGCGTGGCGATCACCCCAAACAAGAGCAGCGTCCTCCTGGCCAATCGCTCTGTCGGTCTGCCAATAGAATACATTGCGCCGGTCGGCAATCTTTTGATTGATTTTTTTGTACTGTGCAGCGGTAAGGGCAGGAGATTTTGTCATAGGACGATTATCCCACACTATGACTGAGGTCGCTACCGTGTTCTGCGTGAGCTAGAAGCCGAGCACTTGTTTGACGATAATGATCTGGATGCGGCCTGGAAAATCCTTGTTGAACACCACAGTCTTATTAATACTGCTCGGGCCACCATACACCTTGCGGGCGCGGGCGTTTTCCAAAGGGAAGACGTATGTTTCGAGGCGGTCTTGGGCTTCGGCAAGGTCCTTGACGATCTTTTGGGCGCCAACGACCCATATTACGTGGCTGGCGCCATAGGTGTAAGCGGGCAATTGGCTGCCCGTTGCAGATGCTACCAAGGCTTTGCCGTCTTGGGTGAGGGCGTGCACACTACCGATTACGTAGTCTGGCGCAGCGCCGAGCTTGCGTTGCTCGGCCTTTTTGCTTTCGTCGCCCATCATGGCATTGAGCTTAGGACGCAGAGCATCGTACTCGCCTGATTCGTCGATAGCCTTATCTAATTCAAGCGCTACAAGCGTTTGTGAGGTGACGGTAAGCACTTCAGTACCTGTTGGTATGGCGGCAAGGGCGGCTTTTTTGGCATCCTCATCGGTGTTGGCGATAGTCACCGTGAAGCCATTGGCTTCTAGGGCTTTTGCCGCTGTTTGAATTGTTGCGTCATCTGCGATAACATCGTATTGGGGCATGTGCATTCTCCATTTTAAGCAATTTGTGTTAAACTATACAAAGTATAGCATCACACTTTACTATACACTCCCACTATACAAAGTAAAGTATAAATATGAATGATTAATGTGTAGGTGAGGAAAAATATGTGTCCAACCAACAAGCCAAAATGTGGAACTATTGACGCCAGCCTACAGCTCATCGGCGATAAGTGGAGTGGCTTGATCATTCGTGATCTTACGGGCGGGCCCAAACGATTCACCGAGCTTGAGCAAGACCTTGGTATTGGACCGCGCACGCTGTCGCAGCGGCTAGAATGTATGCTTGTTGCCGGGGTTGTCGTCAAAAAACAGTTCGCCGAAGTACCTCCGCACACCGAATATTCCCTGACTAAAAAAGGTGAAGATTTGTTGCCAATTTTGCGCTCAATGGCGGCCTGGGATACGAAATATAGCGCCCATTGACGTCTAAATAACCTGCGGATACACTGTATACGTCAATTGAACATTGTTAAGGTAGTCTAGATTCTATGGCCGCAACACAACAGCAAGCAGTAACGTCAGAACCAATATTTGTCGCGCCACAGATGACATCGCGCCAAATCTGGGTAGTCATGACCGGTTTGCTTTTGGCTATGATGTTGGCTGTGCTCGATCAAACCGTGGTCAGTACGGCCCTTTATACAATCGTACGCGATCTTGACCCATTACAAGGGCTGTCGCATCTCTCGTGGGTCGTCACTTCATACTTGTTGACGTCAACAGCCAGCCAACCATTGTATGGCAAGATGTCCGACCTCTACGGCCGCAAGAAGATTTTTATGCTGTCGATTGTGCTCTTCTTGGCGGGTTCGATGTTGTGCGGCTTGTCGCAAAACCTGACCCAGTTGATCGGTTTTCGTGCCCTGCAAGGCCTGGGTGCCGGCGGCCTGATGAGTCTGGCCATGGCGATTATTGGTGATATGATCCCCCCTCGGGAGCGCGGCAAGTACACTGGTGCGTTTGGTATTGTGTTTGGCTTGGGCAGCGTGCTCGGACCATTTATCGGTGGTTTTCTAACCGACCCCCACGCTTTTTTGTGGTGGTCGACCAACTGGCGCTGGGTGTTCTACATCAACTTGCCGCTCGGTTTGCTGGCTTTGGCGGTGATCGAAAAGGTACTACACTTGCCCAAGAACTTGCATAAGCACAAGATCGACTACGCTGGCGCAGCCCTGATGGTTGGCGGCGTGAGTTCTCTGCTACTGGTGACGGTATGGGGCGGGCAGCAATATGCTTGGTCGAGCCCAACGATCATTGGGTTGAGTGCTTTAACCGTGTTACTGACCGGTTTGTTTATCCGTCAAGAATCACGCGCCAAGGAGCCGATCCTCAACCTTCAACTCTTCAAAAACAAGGTGTTTAATGTGTCGGTGCCGGTGCTGTTTATCATGGGCGCGGCGCTGTTCGGGTCGCTTATTTACGTGTCGCTGTACTTTCAGATTGTTAACGGGCTTACGCCTACGGCTGCCGGTTTACACCTCGTGCCGATGTCTTTGGGTATGATCCCGGCCTCGATGTTCGTGGGCCGCTCAATTGCCAAGCGTGGTAAATACAGGATTTTTCCTATCGTTGGCATGGGTGTCGTGACCTTGTCGATGGCCTTGCTGGCGCGGCTGACCATTACAACCTCGTCAGGGCTGATTAGTTTGTATTTGTTTATGCTCGGAGTAGGCATGGGCCTGGTGATGCAGGTCATCACTATGGCCGTGCAAAACTCTATTCCACGCAGTGAGATGGGTGCTGGCACGGCGGCGACTGGCTTTTTCCGTTCGCTTGGCGCAGCCATCGGCAGTGCGGCATTTGGTGCATTGCTTACCGCGCAACTCGCCAAGCATTTAGTAGCTGGTCATATCGCAGGTGGCCGCGGCTCACTCAACGCCGACGCTATCCACAAGTTGCCAGTGGCCGCCCAGCACGTTATTTTCGAAGCCTTTACCAAGTCGAGCGATGTCGTCTTTGTGGTGGCAGCTATCCTGTGTTTCGCGGGTTTTGTTTTTACCTGGTTCCTGCCCGAGATGCAGCTGCACTCACACCAGAATGATAAGGACATGGAAGTCGCCGGCGAGAGCCAGGCCACCGAAATGATATAACTATGCCCGATATTGCTTCCGCGCACCGTTCTGAACGTCATCCCGAACATCGTCATGGGGGGCACGATCACAGCCTGGAGCGCACTACGGTGGTGCAGGCTGCCTTGCAACTGTTAAATGACGTTGGATATAGTGGTTTGACTGTTCGCCGGCTGGCTGAGCGCCTGGGCGTCAAGGCGGCAGCATTGTATTGGCATTTTGAGAACAAGCAAGACCTGATTACCGCCATGGGGCAGGCCATGCTACTGCAAGCTTTTGAGGCTACGCCACCAACGCGCACGGCGTGGCGCGACCTGCTCACCGATGTGGCGACCACCAACCGCAAAGCCTTGGTGAGCTGGCGTGATGGCGCTCAGGTAATGGCGCACGCCGACCTCACGGGCAGCAAACTGCTCAGCGGCATGGAGTTTTTAGTCAAGCAATTACTGAAGCAAGGTTTTACTGCTGAGCTGGCCATGACCAGTATCTTTACGGTCGTGCGTTTTACATTAGGCTGCGTTTTCGAGGAACAAGCAGATCCGCGCGCTCAGCTAGCTCCGGCGGCGCGGGCGGAGCGCTTCAAGAAGTTTGTTGCCGCCGCTGGGGTTTCAGTTGAGTTTTCGCAGCACCATTTGCGCACACCAGACCAACAGTTCGATAGCGGTCTGGAACTTATTCTTTCCGGTATTGCTTCTCGGCTTGACGCAGCCGTGCCGCTAGCCTAGGCTAGAAGTATGTTTGGCAAAGTGAAACGACAATTAAATACTCCGGTCAGCCAGTTTTTTCCGTTTACGCGGGATGTACGCGATCTCAAACCGGATGACGTTGCACAAGCGCGCGCTTACATTGCCGCGTACTGGACAAAGCTAGAGCGTTACCACCCCAAGGACGACGAAACACTCATTGGCGTGCCCAAGCCTTACCTGGTGCCATCCTATGCCGAAGGGCACGAATTTGACTATAACGAGCTGTACTACTGGGACAGTTATTTTATGGTGCAGGGGTTGCTCGATGAAGCCCACCGAGAATTAGTGCTGGGCATCCTGGAAGACCTTTGCGACATCTTCAAGCGGTTCAAGATCATCCCGAATGGTTCGCGCTTGTATTACGTAAGCCGTTCGCAGCCGCCGTTTTTGACCAGCTTTATTTTTGACGTATACGACGCCTACGGCCTCAGCGAAGAATGGCTTAAGCGCCACATTGCGGTTGCCCAAGACGAGTACGAAACAGTCTGGATGGGCACGCGCAAACCCAATGCTCGCGCCATGTACGAGGGCCTGAGCCGCTATTACGACTTTAACTACCTCAACGACATCGCTGAAACCGAAAGCGGCTGGGACATGACGCCGCGCTTTAATCGTAAAGCCTTGGATTATCTGCCGGCAGACCTCAACTCGTTGCTTTACAAATACGAAACCGATTTTGCTCGCGCCGCTGGTATTTTTGGCGACGAAAAGGCAGTAGCAACCTGGATAAAGGCTTCCGAGAAGCGCAAAAAGACGATGAACCGCCTGATGTGGGATAAGAGCAAAAATTTGTACTACGATTACAACTATCCCAAGGAGCGCCGCAATAATGTCAGCTCGCTTGCTGGGTTCTACCCGATGTGGGCTGGCATGGTAGATATCGCCCGCGCCCAAAAAATGGTGCGCGCCCTCAAGGCCTTTGAGAAGAAGGGCGGCCTATCCACCACCGATACGTATGCATTAAGCCAGCGTTTGCCGGGTTCACCGCCGATGCAGTGGGCCTATCCCAACGGCTGGGCGCCGCTCCAATTTTTGATGGTCAAAGGCTTGCAGCGCTATGGCTACGAAAAAGAGGCGCGCCGCATTGCCATGCGCTGGCTGCACGCCAACCTGGACTGGTTTAACGCCAACGGCATCTTCCTGGAGAAATACAATGTGGTTGACCCGTCCAAGCCGCCGGCCAATGGCTTGTACCCTGGCCAGACCGGCTTTGGCTGGACGAACGCCGTGTTCGAACGTTTTTGCCGCGAGTTTATCGACGAGCCCCGCGCCTAACCGTGTCGTTGGCGCGGCTCAGGTCAAAGTGTTATAATTGCCGAGTTATGTTGACGGGGCTGTAGCTCAGCTGGCTAGAGCGCGGCATTCACATTGCCGAGGTCCACGGTTCGAGCCCGTGCAGCCCCACCAGGTTTCATACGTCCAATTCGACAGCAAGATGCCACTGGCATCTTCTGGGTTCGAGCCCACGTAGCCCCACCACTTTCAACTGATACAATAGCACTCATGGATACACATAATAAAAATTCTGGAATTGACCCCCTAAACGACTCTGGTGATGTGCATCAAAGCCCGCAAGAAGAAGTTGTTCTACGGCCTGATGATACAGTAACGGTTAGCACCCCCCAATTCCCAATCCAGGTTATGAGGCGACAAGATTTTGAAGTTGCGGTAGCTTCTGAAACATTAGGCACTTATTCGGATGCATCGGTAGTAGTAAGCAGCGGTGGTCAACAATCAGAGCCTCAAGATATAGTTTTCGAGAGGGCCGACCCAGAAGGCACGCGTACTATTGGTGCGGGGATCAGGTTTCGCCCCGGCCATAACAATCTTGCATTCTTTTTGCGTGACGGTACTACAGGGCACGTTGACCCCGCTGATCTAAATGTGACAATTCCTGGGCGAAGCTACACCTCAGAAGGGATTGAGTTTTTACTGCATGAACAGAGCCAAACAGTAAGCGATGCGGCACTCGATCAGGTAGCTGCATTGACAAGACTTATGAATGGATACTTGCAGCACCCAGTATCCGAAGTAGTTATTAGAGACGACGAATTTCCTGCAGGTGAGGCTAGTGGGGGTGATTTGGCGTTATCCAGGTTTAACTTCGACAATCCTAACAGAGAGCCTAATGGTATTGCTTGGCATGAGTTGGCCCACTTCTACTACGCAGAACTCCAGGGCGGTGAATACTATTACCGCCTGGAACAGAACCAGCAAGCGGCCTATGGGGTAGAGTTTAGGGCCCTCTACCAAGAGGCGCTTAGACTTTCTCTTATTGAAGGCGCCACAGATCAAAAAAGGACCAGCATACGAGCAAACTCTGTGATCGAGCTATTTGACGCGCCGCTATACATCGCTGCAGGAGGCCAACACCTTGGAGCTCCTCATGCTCACGAGGGAGAGTTATTTGCCTACGGATCTGATGTTTTACTATTCCATTCTGATGAGTTTCTGCAAAGAGTGTCTAGACTTGAGAGTGAAGCAGAAAGACAGCTAGCACTACAACTAGCAGCCAAGATTGCAGGTAGCTATGTTAAAGATGGTGCTCTGCCGGAGGCGCTGCAGGCATTGCAGAAATTTTAAAGCTTCCGCGAGCAGAGTAAAAACGAACCGATAGACCGTTGACATTAAGCGATTATACTTATATAATAGATAGCTTATCTTGCAGGTTTTAGTTGCAAGTTTAGCAGGAAATGTAATGAACGTCTGTATTTTTTGCTCAGCATCGGTTGTCGATGAAAAGTATGCCCAAGCAGCTCGCGATCTCGCACGGAGGATCGCTCGTGCTGGCCATACGTTGGTGTGGGGTGGCTCCGATCGCGGCCTGATGCATGAAGTTGCCTCGGCTGCGCAGGCGGCAGGTGGCAAAATCTTGGGCGTATCGATGGTGCAGCTGCAAGCCAGCGCCTATGAAGGTGCCGACACGATGCTGTTCGCTTCCAGCTTAGCAGAGCGCAAAGAGTGGATGCTCGATAACGCCGACGTGGTCGTGACCATGGTTGGCGGCACGGGCACGCTGGACGAATTTACCGATCTTTTGGAGCTCCGCCGCTACGGTCAGCACAACAAGCCACTGGTCGTACTTAACACCGACAATTTCTTCGAAGGCCTCAAGCTACAGTATGGGCGCATGGAGCAGGAGGGTTTCTTGGCCCGCCTGCCACGCCCGCTCAACCAGTTAGTAAGTTTTGTAGATACGCCTGAAGAAGTTATGGATTTCATCGGCGCAGACCGCGAAGAAATCCCACTGGAAGAACTGGCGTATTCCGGCGAAGCCGTTTAGCCTATTCGTCTAATTGCGCACCGCCAGTTGTGCACACCACTGCCCAGCAAGCTGGCTCAGGCGAGTAAGCTCCTGGCTCAGTCCTGGATCGAGTTCGCCTTTTGGATTGTGAGGAGTATTAACTCCCCTGGAAAGCATTCGGTGCATAGAGTGTGTGGGTCGTAAGTGGCCGGCTGCCCAGCGGATCCCATCTGCAATTACATCATGCTCGTTTACAAGGTCGACGTATCCCTGTTCCCAGGGGCCGATCTCGTCCGCTTCCCGTGTATCGGGATTAACTGCTAACGCTAGCATGTAGCGTAGACCAGGGTCACTCTTTCCACTCTGCACCATGACGGTAAGGGGTGCGAGTATACTTCTTGCCCTCTGGAGTACTACGTTCTGGTCGGGTGGCAAACGATCTACGAGATTGTCGGCGTAAGGCCCGAGCATACCTCTTAGGTCGGGGGTTTCTTCAATAGAGAATCTGAGATGGGGTCCGAGAATCCGCATATTTTTAGTGTAATCTTTAATAATTATTTAATCAATTTTAAATCATCGAATACTGCTTGAGTCAATTATCGGATTTTGCGAGGTGGCTTTGCTACACTAAAAGGATGCAGGAGCTGATCGTTGACCTTCATATTCATTCGCATTACAGCCGGGCAACGTCGCCAACGTGCGACTTCGAAGGCCTGTACCGCTGGGGTAAATTAAAGGGCATTACGATCATCGGCACTGGTGATTTTACGCATCCGGCATGGTTTGCCGAGATGCGCGAGAAACTCGAGCCGGCCGAAGCTGGGCTGTTTAGATTAAAAGATGAATTGGCAGCGCCAATCGACGCCGGCCTACCGCCGAGTGTTCGCGGGCAAACTATTCGTTTTGTACCGAGCGTCGAAATCGCCACTATATATAGCAAAGGTGGCAAAGTACGCAAGCTGCATCAGCTGATCGTGATGCCGAGCTTTGAGTCGGTCAGCGAGCTGAACGCGCGTTTGGAGCGGATCGGCAATCTCCGGGCTGATGGCCGCCCAATTTTAGGCCTAGACAGCAAAGAATTATTGCGCCACGCGTTGGAAACCGACCCCCGCGCCTTGTACATTCCGGCACATATTTGGACGCCGTGGTTTGGTATGTTTGGCAGCAAATCGGGCTTTGATTCTATCGAAGAAGCATACGAAGAGTTGGCTCCAGAAATCCATGCTATCGAGACCGGCCTCAGTAGCGACCCAAGCATGAACTGGCGTGTCAAAAATCTCGACGGCATTACGATCACCAGCCACTCCGACGCCCATTCGCCGGCCAAATTAGGGCGTGAAGCCACGGTGGTCAAAAGCAGCATCAGTTACGACGAAATTGTCGGCGCGATCAAAACAAACGACCAACGGCTGGTTGGCACCATCGAGTTTTTCCCGGAAGAAGGCAAGTATCATTCGGACGGCCACCGGTTGTGCAACATTCGATTTACGCCCGCGGAGACCAAAGCACATGGCGGCGTCTGTCCGGTGTGTGGCAAGCCGGTCGTGGTGGGCGTGGAAAATCGCCTGAACGAACTAGTAGAATCAGCGGGTGGGCGCAGCCACGACTACCGGCCCAAGCATCCCAAGCGTGTGGAATACATTATCCCACTCGCCGAGATCATTGCCGAGCTACTAAGTGTTAAAAGCACTAACGGCAAGGCTGTGCAGGCACAATACCACGATGTTCTGGATCGCCTGGGCAATGAGTTTGACGTGTTACGCAGCGTACCGCTCGAAGCAATTGAAGCCGCCGGCTTTCCCATGTTAAAAATAGCCGTTGCGCGTCTGCGCGCCGGCGATGTGGTACGCGACCCGGGCTACGACGGTGTGTACGGCACGATAAAGGTATTTAAAGACGTCAGCGAGCGCCAAGAAACGGCAAGCCAGTTGTCGTTATTATGAGCAAGACGGCAGTGGCAACGGCGACACTAAACGCCGAACAACAACAGGCAGTCGAGGCCGTTGATGGGCCGGTACTGATTATTGCCGGCCCCGGCACCGGTAAAACTAAAACGTTGGCAGCACGCATTGTCCATCTGCTGGAAAGCGGCGCTGCCCGCCCTGAGCAGATTTTGGCGTTGACCTTCACCAAAAAGGCGGCTGAAGAAATGCAAAGCCGCGTGCCCAAAAAAGGTGTGCACGTTACGACCTTCCATGCGTTGTGTCACGAGTTATTAGGCGGAGAACTGGACTTTGTGAGCGAGCCAGCGCGCTTGCAACTGATCAAAAAATTGCCCAAGCCCGCGCAGTTTAAAGGCCTGGCCACGCGCGAGCTGTCACTATTAATTTCACGTTTCAAAAACATGGCCGAAGACGACGCCGAGCTTGCCAAACTCACCAAAGCATACGACGCCGCGTTGCAGGAAATGGGCCAGGTGGATTTTGACGATTTGCTTGTCCAAGCGCGCGACATGCTGCGGCAGGATGCGACCAAAAGAAAAGAAACCCAAGCTCACTACACGCATATACTGGTGGACGAATTTCAGGACACTAATCGTCTGCAATACGAATTGCTACTGCTGTTGCGGGGTAACGACAACCTGTTCGTAATTGGTGATCCGCTGCAATCAATTTACGGCTTCCGCGGCGCCAGCGGCAATATTTTTGAGCAGTTTTTGGCAGACTTTCCACGCACGCAGAAGATCGCGCTGCACGTCAACTATCGTTCGGCCCCTGAAATCGTGAGGCTTTCTAACGCGCTATTTGCCGACACGAACCAGCTTAAGCCGCATGCCACAAACATGGGTTCGGTGCGCGCGGTGCAAGTCTTGAATGAATTTTCGGAGGCGTCCTGGGTGCTGGCCGAGATCCAGAAGGCGATTGGCGGCGGTGATTTTTTGCGTGCGGTGAGTGATGACGACCGCGCAGCACAACACACGCTCAAGGATTTTGCCATTTTGTACCGTAGCCGAGCGGTGGCTAAAACCATCCAAAACGCGGTGCAGGAATCTGGGCTGCCATATCAAATTGTTGGCGACGGTTCGCCGTACGAGCAGCCGCAAGTACAGGCAATTATTGCCCTAATGCGCGCTTGCCTGGACGGCGAGCAGCCGACACACGAAGGTTTTCGTGATGCTGAATGGCACGCGCTTTTGGAGCTCATCGCCCAGCGAGAGCAAGTGAGCCCGCAGGCCTTGGCCGAAAGAATCAGCACCATGCTTGGCTTTGAGCCGAGCTTGGCGCTACAGCAATTTACGGGCAGCTTAGTGCGTTTTGCGACGCTGGCCGAAGCCATAGCCCATTTAGATGCTATCGCTCAGCAAAACTTTTACGACCCCACAGCCGACGCCATTGCGCTGCTGACTATCCACGCCAGCAAGGGCCTGGAATTTTCGCACGTCTTTATTATGGGCGCCGAAGAAGGCGTCTTGCCCCACGCTAACACCGACTTAGCCGAAGAAAAACGCCTGTTTTACGTGGCGGTAACTCGCGCTAAGCAGCGGCTTGAAATCCTCCACACCAAAAACCGTGGCGGCCAACGCGGCACGCTGTCTCGCTTTGCAGCCGAACTCCCGGAAACCGTGCTACCAAAAATCGTTGACCCTAACCTGGTCGCCGACCAACGCCGCGCCCAAAAGCGCGCGATCAAACGCAGCCAGCAAAGTCTTTTCTAATATGTGAAACAGGGCTACAATAATGGAAAAGAGGAGATATATATGCATAGTGCAGGCGCGTTCGGATTTTTCATACTCATTGTGCTGTTTTTTATTCTGATCCGGGGCATCCGTATCATTAACCAGTATGAGCGCGGTGTCGTGCTGCGGTTGGGCAAAGTTCGTCCGCAGGTCAAAGACCCGGGCCTTCGTTTGCTGATCCCAATTGTCGACCAAATGCGCAAGGTGCCAATGCGTACGGTCACGCTGCCGGTTGATTCGCAAAAGATCATCAGCAAAGATAACGTTTCAATTGACGTCGCAGCTGTAGCCTACTATCAGATCATGGACCCGATAAAATCGGTCGTGGAGATTGAAAACGTGGTGTCGGCTATTTATCAAATTGCCCAGACCACAGTGCGTAACGTGGTTGGTCAGAGCTCACTCGACGAAGTGTTAAGCCAAACCGACAAGATCAACGACGCCATCAAAGGTATCTTGGACGGCGCCACCGAAAAGTGGGGTGTGTACGTGAGCATGGTCGCTGTTAAGGACATCCAATTGCCAGATAGCATGCAGCGCGCCATGGCCAAGCAGGCCGAGGCCGAGCGCGAAAAGCGCGCCA
>CAZDTZ010000010.1:0-42390 GCA_964508535.1 uncultured Candidatus Saccharibacteria bacterium | reverse complement strand
CTGTGCCTAACTCCTCGGCCAACGCGCCATGAGGGGAATTATACCTTACAGAGAGTCCAAACGGAACACCAGGGTTGGATGAATGTAATACAAGAACATATCTTGACAATATTGCCAACACAACGTAGGATGGAGGAGTTATGAAACATTTAGCAACGCAGACCATGATGGGCATGATGATGTCATCCGCTAGCCGGGGTCTGTTGCTCGCGTAATCGCATAATCAGCAAGTACACAGGACTCCGAAATCGGAGTCTTTTTATTTTTTAGGTTTTAGGAGAATTTATATGTCACTCGAAGTCTTACAAAACAATATAGTCGATAGGGTACCGTCCAAGCTGTGGACAGCATTCGGAACTGAAGTCGAACGCCTCTCTCCGTACAAGCTTGAGCTGCCACTCTGGACAGGCGCACTTGCCGTACCAAAATATATCGGCGAGGTGCAAACGCCAGAAGGATTGTACGTTCCTGATGGCGCACAAATATCTCTGGAAGTCCAGAATGCGATTTTGGAGACCGGGCCAGACGCCACCCAAGCACCTACCTTCCGCATCGCACCTTATATTTTCGACAAAGCCGGACTCAAGAACCACCACGAAGTTGCCAGAACGGCAACCCTGGAGGCTTGTCGAATTGCCGACGAAGCCCGGCTTGCCGCACAAGAGCGAACCGGCAAAAAAATCGCTGTCGCAGGAACAATTGGCCCGCTTGAGGATTGCTACACGCCAAAGGACACGCCGACCAATGAGGAGCTTGAGAAGTGGCACCCATCTCAAATCGCTAACCTCAGGGAAGCATACGAGGCCGGTTACATCGACTACGTCCAAGCCGAAACTTTCCCCACACTGCGCGAAGCGATGGTCGTTGCTACAGCGCTCCGCGAGGCCAAGCTGCCATTTGCAATAAGCTTTTACTGTGACAACGGTGTTATCGCGAGCGGAACGGACACTTGGGAGCAGGCAATCGACGGACTACTACCCCTGAAACCGCTGTTCATTGGGCCAAATTGCGGCTCGATGGAAGACATAACGATTGCACTTACGCTTCTGAGCGAAACCAACAAAGGCCGTATCCCGATGTCGGCGTTTGCCAACGGCCCCGCCAAAAAAGCACAACATCCGACCATCAACCACGCACAACTAGCGCTGCTCAGCCCAGATGGGTGGGACACGAACGCTATGCTTCGTAACGCCCATGGTCGCATGCATGCCGAAGTTGCCGCTGGATTGTGGATAGATCAGCTTGGAGTGGCAGCGGTCGGTGCCTGTTGTGGCAGCGACGCCAACTATACGAAACAGTTGGCGCAACGGCTAGCCTGGTAACCGGTATAGTTGACCGAAAAGTTAGTTTGCTGGCACGCGTGAGAAGCGTGTGCTATGCTACATCACATTATATAAGTTTTGGATATACTCATGGCTGAAATTTTTACACCCACAGACATAGCACCGGCACAGGAGCATTTTGCAAAGTTTGGACACGTCGTTATTCGCGGCTTGTACGATCCGAGTATTGCACCTGGGGCGATCCAAGAGCTGCAGGGTGAGGCGGGCCTTCGCTACGCACGTCGACCGTGGAGCTTCGGCGACGAAGAACAATCCGCAGTAGCCATGCTCAGACAAGAGGCAGACCAACCACAATTACACGCCCTGCTTCGTGGTGTAAATGCCGGCGCACAGATGCTCGGACGCTCTGTGATGCCTTCCGTGCGTAGTGACCGCCTTACCTTGCAGGTAATTCGGATGAGTCCTGGAGCTCCAGGCCGCCTTCACCAAGATAAAGACGGCCTTTTTGACACCGTAGCAATCACCACAATCGCAGGTCGTTCTAAACTACGAGTGCATCCTTATGCAGATGTTAGCAGGCACGAAGAATACTTACTAGAACCAGGAACTGCAGCATTTCTCGACCATACCCGCAAACTACCCCACCAAGGGCTTGCCGACGGCCCAAATCCGCGTACAGGTCTTGTACTATTTACAGAACGGCCGCCTCTCCCCACATTCTAAAGGGTTTGATTATCTCCGGGCGAAAATCCTGATACACTAGCAGTATGACTGCACGCACCCACGATTTGGCGGCGGCGACTGCTTTTGGCGTCGCCTTGCTGCTGCACACGCCGGCGACAATGTCGCTCGGCACGTTCCTCGTGGGCTTGCTGGCCAACCAAATCGGCGGTATTGCACCAGATATCGACCAGCCAACTGCCCCGTTTTGGCGCAACCTGCCCATTGGCGGATTTATTGGCCGCGTGTTCGACAAAATGCTGGGCGGCCACCGTTTTTTGACGCACTCGCTGCTTGGGGTGGCACTGTTTGGGTTCCTGGCGCATCTGTTGCTGGGCGTGTTGCACCCGCTGATGCCGCACATTGATATGCGTTTTGTGCTCATCGCTTTCTTGATCGGCATGCTGTCACACTTGGTCATGGACACGATTACCAAAGAGGGCGTGCCGTGGCTACTACCCATCCCTATTAAATTTGGCATCCCACCAGTTAAGGCGCTGCGCATCACCACTGGTACGTTCGGTGAGACACTGGTATTTCTGGGATTATTGGCATTCGACGTCTGGTTTGCGACCTCGCACTACGCGCAAATTCTCGTGTTGCTCCATCGCCACATCACCTAACAGGTTTAAGCCTAGCCAAGCTTTAGCTTACGCAGGAACTGCGCGTTAATGGCAACGACGATGGTCGAAATCGACATAAGTACCGCACCAAAGGCAGGCGATAACACAAAACCCAATGCAGCCGTCACGCCGGCTGCCAACGGAATAGCCAAAGCGTTGTAGCCGGTCGCCCAGGCGAGATTCTGCAGCATCTTGCGGTATGTAGCTCCGGATAGTTTGACAATTTTAGCTACGCCGCGCGGGTCGCTTGAGGCTAGCACAATGCCTGCTGATTCAATGGCGACATCCGTGCCGGCGCCAATCGCAATGCCAATATCCGCTTGCGTAAGCGCTGGCGCGTCATTTACACCATCCCCTACCATCGCAACCTTACTGCCGTCTGCCTGTAGTCTTCTCACTGTTTCAGCTTTGTGCTCCGGCAAGACTTCGGCAAAGTATTCGGTAATGCCGAGTTCTTTCGCAACCCAAGCGGCCACACCTTCGGCGTCGCCTGTAAGCATAGCGACTCGTTTGCCCATCTCGTGTAGCGTTGCTACGGCCTCTTTAGATTCCTCACGGATAACGTCGGCTAACATGATCGCGCCGCGTACTTTCTTGCCCTCAATGACAAATACCACCGTTTTGCCTTCCTGCGAGGCCTGCACTGCGGTTCGTTTCAATTTCTCAGGCATAGTGGCCCGCAGTTCTTCAATCAAGCGCGGGCCACCAACGTACACTGTGCCGCCGTTGACACTTGCTTTTGCGCCGCGTCCGGCCAGCGCGGAAAAATTTGCGGCTCGTGGGAGTGATACCTTTTGCTCTTTGGCAAAGTTTACGACTGCTCGCGCAATAGGATGCTCAGATTCGTTCTCAACTGCTGCAGCTAAAGACAGCAACGCTTTTTTGTCGCCGTCTGCCACAATATCCACCACGCCTTGTTCGCCTTTGGTGAGCGTGCCTGTTTTATCAAATAGGATTAAATCTATGTTACGAGCCGCTTCCAATGCTGGGCGTTGCCGGATAAGCAAGCCGTTTTTGGCACCGAGCGTCGTGGAGATTGCCGTAACAAGAGGAATTGCCAAGCCGAGGGCATGAGGACAAGCGATAACCAGCACCGTCACGATACGCTCTAGGATAAATCCGGCCGATTGACCGGCAAGCGCCCAGGCCACCCAGGTGATGAGGGCCGCGCCAATTGCCACAAAAGTAAGGTAGAACGCGGCTCTGTCGGCCAGAATCTGGGTCCTGGATTTGCTGCTTTGCGCCTCGGATACTAGCTTCATAATGCCCGCGAGCGCTGTGTCGTTGCCGATCTTGGTGACTTTGACAGTTAATGAGCCGTTGCCGTTGATCGTACCGGCAACCACTTGGGCTTTAGAAGTTTTCTTCACGGCCTTAGATTCGCCAGTCAGCATTGATTCATTAACGTCGGATTCGCCTTTGACTACCTCGCCGTCTGCTGGAATTTGGGTACCGGGACGCACCAGGACGAGGTCGCCAACGCCTAACTCACTCACCGGCACCTTTTTAAGGTGGCTGGCGGTCACGAGTTCTGCCTCATCCGGCAATAGTTTGGCCAACTCTTTGAGCGCACCTCGCGCATTCGCAACCGAAGCCATTTCTAACCAATGACCAAGTAGCATAATCGTCACCAGTGTTGCCAGCTCCCACCAAAAATCCATGCCTTTCACCAGACCAAGCGTCGATGCCAGGCTATAGCCAAACGCTACAGTTATGGCCATTGAAATCAGGGTCATCATGCCGGGCTGTTTGGCGGCTAGCTCGATTCTGGCACTTTTGAGGAACACCAAGCCGCCGTAGAAAAAGATACTCACGCCGAGAATGGCTGGAATGTATCTGCTACCACTAAATGCTAAGTGAAAACCTAGCCAGCCCTGCACGGTATCAGAGAAAAGCAGTGTCGGGATGGCCAGTAGCAGGCTCATCCAGAACTTTTGTTTGAACATATTGGTGCTGTGGCCTGCGTGTTTGTCGTGCTCCATGTGCTCGTCCGGCATTACCATTTTCTTTTTTGACGGTACAAGGTTCATACCGCACTCCGGGCACATTCCCGGCTGGTCGCTCCGGATGTCCGGGTGCATCGAGCAAATATACACTTTGGTTTCACTCATAGTTTATTTTTCCTGGCTGGCTTATGCGCTTGCACGATATCCGTCACAGACATCTTCTCGCCTTGCCGCTTGGCGCGCAAGGCATTCTTTAGCCTTACAGTGACAAATAACTTAAAAACAATCGCAGCGAGCATCAAGCAAATGATCAAATACGCCAGCGGATTCTTAAAGGAAGCATCGCTGAGCAGATTGAAGTATGAGAGCGAGTCACCACCGGCAATGTGCACCACCATCATAAGGAGTACGAATAAGACAACTGCAGCAATCAGTAAATGTTTCTTGCTCTTTCCACTTCCGCCACTTATATCGCCGCTATGATTCATACCTTCACCCATCTTGAAGCCTGCAAACTCCTCAGCCCGGATAGTATCTTTGCTAACCCCAGCCCCGGCCAGCACGTCTTGCATGGCTGTGACCATTTCCGATAAGCCCGACACATAGTAGATAGGCACATGCACATCGGGCAGGTATTTTTCTAGCAACGCGCGGGTAATAAAGCCTGTTTCGCCCAGCCATTTTTGAGCTGATTTTTCCGGCTCGGTCATAGTGGGAATGACCTTAAGATTGGGGTTTTGCTTGGCAAAGGCTTGTAGCTCGGCCAAATACGGTGCATCTTCCGGCCGTCGGTTGGAATAGAACAAATACATTTTGTGCGTAAGGCCGCGCTGCAAGGCATCTTTAATCATGGCATAAGCGGGCACGATACCAATGCCGCCGACGACAAACACAGCGGGAATGTTCACGTCGTCGTGTAGCACAAACGAACCTTTAGGAGTCTCGCCTAGTAGCTTCTGAACAATAACCTTCTGGCCGGGCTGCATATTGTTCATCACCCGCTTAAACGCGGTGTCGCGCACCCGCCAAGCAAACATTAAATCCGACTCCTGGGGAGTGCTCGCCATTGTAAAGAAACGCTTATCACCTTCGGCGTCCATTTCGGGTGGGTCAATAAGCGTCATGCGCACGTGCTGGCCAGCACTAAAATGAATGCCGGCTGGCTTTTCAAAGGTGAATTCGTAGGTACCCTCAGCAATTTTTCGCTTGCTCTTAAAGGCAATTTCGAATGTTGCTAGCTTCTTTTTCATGCCGCCCATATGTAGGCCAGGACCGTGTTTCATTTTACTTCTCCCTCATTGGTTATTACTTACCCTATAGATACGTCAGAATAGCCACGCCCGTTTACCTAGAACATTTGCATTGTCAACAGACGTGAGTGTTATCACCTGCCGCCTGGCCCTTGATGTTGTGCAGCTTATATAACTCAAGGAGTTCAGTAAGCGCCTTGTCTTGCTGCTCCTTTTCGCCAGAACTCATCATCTCAACTATATGGGTACGCATGTGGTTCTCGAGAATGAGCTTGTCGAGTGAGGCCAACGACTTCTGCAAAGCCAGGCTCTGGGTCAGAATATCCATACAGTAGACTTCGTTATCAATCATCTTTTGCAGGCCTTTTATTTGGCCTTCAATAATCTTAGAGCGATGGGCGGCGCGTTTCTTGATGTCTGTTATCATAACTCTATGATATACCCCCCGGGGGTATTAATTCAAGCACTTCTTTCTCGTAATTGCAGCAGGTCTTTACAAATATGCTTATGTATGTTATCATGTAATTACTGAATACGGCCCGCGCTCTTAGCGCAAACTAGGCCGTCCTCTCTTCTACAAATAACACAACCAAACATAAGGACCATTTAATTATATGTCTCAACCATTTGATGCAGAGCTCCGCTTTGCCAAACAACTTGCCTACGAAGCGGGCAATATTATGCTTCACTACTTTCACGCCAAAAATAAAGGCGTAACCATCAAACAAGATGCCTCGCCAGTCACGCTGGCCGACACCGAGATTAACGACCTGGTTATTTCGCGGGTCAAAGCCGTTTTCCCAACGCATGGCGTGTTGGGCGAGGAAGCCAGTTTTGGCCGTGACCGACAAAGCTTGTGGGTTGTCGACCCGCTCGACGGCACCCCACCATTTGCTCGTGGCATTCCGCTCAGCACCTTTTGTATGGCGCTGGTCGTACACGGCAAACCGGTGTTGGCCGTTGTGTACGACCCGTACATGAACCGCTTATTCTGGGCCTGCGAAGGTTTGGGCGCCTACGAGAACAGCCGCAAGCTTGACCTCTCCGCCCACCAGCCGCAAGGCAAACTCGGCGTCTGCCTGGAAGTTGCGGGCGGTTCGTACTGGACCACTTTTCGCGACCCAGACATTGGCGGCGAAATGCTCAAAGCATTCGACCACGCCTCAAATACATTTACGTATTATCTGCCCATTGCCTATTCCATTGTAATGGTAGCTGCCGGACGGTTCGACGCCGTCGTGACCAGTGGCAAAAATCCGTGGGACTTGGCGGCTGCTGGTTTTATTGCCGAGCAAGCAGGCGCGCGGGTAACTGATATCTTCGGGAAACCAATTGCTGATTGGTCGAAGGATATTCGTGGCTTGCAGGCGGCAAAGCCAGCTATTTACACCAGAGTCGCCAAAATCGTCGACCCCGTGCTTGCCACATATAACATGTGAGAATTGTTGTCTTAGGTGGCTGCTAGTATACTAAAAAGGTAATGCTAAAAGAAGTGACTACGCCACAAAAACACACCGCCATCCTACGCCGGGGTATCGTAGCAATACTCGTCCTACTGGTCATCCAGTTTGGCGTGGGTATGTACCTCAATTTTTATACGGAGCTACCGGCTAGTCATCCTGGCACAATCGGCACCTACGCGCCAAGTATTCCGTGGGCTCTGTCAGGAGTTGCTGGGGTTGCACTTGCGATCCACGTGGTTGTCTGGATATTGCTGACGCTGGCCGGCATTGCCCTGCTGGGACGATCCATCATACTCCGAAACAAAACCTATATTATCGGCACGGCTCTGGGTTTTGTCTTCATATTGACCGCAGGTTCCGGCGGTCTTACCTTCCTCAACCGCGGCGGCGACGACAAAGAGTCGATGCAGATGGCCGTTACCTTTATCCTCGCATTAGTCACCTACGCGGTAACATTCTACAAAACGCAAAAAATACCTAAGCCGTAAATAAATTACAACTGGGCCATGATAAAGTCTGGCGAAACGACGGCGTGCAAAGACTCATATAAACTGATGCGAGCACTTTTCTCAGTCGGGTCAAGCGCAAAAGCGAGCGCCGTAACAGCCCTGGCCTGGCAAAATTTTGCCATCAGATCGTCGCGACCTTCGAGCTGGTCATGGTCCATAGCGTCAAGGTAAGGAGCCTCGATCGTGTCGGCAAATGCTTCCAGTTGAGTGCGCAGAACTTCAACCTCCGCCGCCGTTCCGCCCGCTGTCAATGCCTCAGTAACGAGCGGCGATTCAACATGGTTAATTTCCAACGCCTGTTTGGCCGTTGCCAATGCTACGGCTTGGAGTTTTTGGACATCCAGGCCAGTAACCGCCGCAGCAATGTCTTTATTTTTTTGAGCCAGTGCGTCTTCCATATAGTTCCTTATTATACTACGGTTTGTTTAGCTCCACGTTCCATTTCCAGTTGCGGACTTCGGGCATGTCGACGCCGTTCTTGTCGATGTATTGGCGATGCTCGATGAGCTTCTTCTCCATTTCTTGCTTCAGATACACGCCTTTTGTGCCGGTCTGCGGCAACCGGTCGATGGTGTCAATCACGAGATCAAAGCGATCGATGTTGTTGAGCACAGTCATGTCGAAAGCGGTCGTAATCGTACCCTCTTCTTTGTAGCCGCGCACGTGTATATTGCGGTTGGTGCGCTTGTACACCAGGCGATGGATCAGCCATGGATACCCGTGGAACGCAAAAATAATATGTTTGTCCTTGGTAAAAATTGAGTCGTAATCCATGTCGCTCAGGCCATGCGGGCTTTCGGTGTTGGGCTCCAAGCGCATGAGGTCGACAGCATTAACAACGCGAATTTTCAGCTCCGGCAGATGTTCGCGCAAAATAGACACCGCAGCCAGCGTCTCCATAGTTGGCACATCACCAGCGCAAGCCATCACAACGTCGGGCTCGCTCTCTTGGTCATTGCTTGCCCACTGCCAAATGCCTATGCCGCGGGTGCAGTGCTCGATTGCGGCATCCATGTCCAAGAACTGTGGAGCCTCCTCGTGCTTGCCGCAAATGACCAGGTTCACGTAGTTCATGCTGCGCAGACAGTGATCCATGGTGGATAGCAAACAGTTGGCGTCCGGCGGCAGGTACACGCGGGCCACCGCACCTTTTTTATTAACCACGTGGTCGATAAAGCCAGGATCCTGATGCGTAAAACCGTTGTGGTCTTGCCGCCACACGTGCGACGTCAACAAATAATTGAGGGATGCAATGTCGCGACGCCAGGGCAATTCTGCCGACATCTTGAGCCACTTGGCGTGCTGGTTAAGCATTGAGTCAACGATGCGGATAAACGCTTCGTAGCTGTGCAGGATACCGTGGCGGCCGGTGAGCAAATAGCCCTCCAGCCAGCCCTCGTTCTGGTGCTCGCTGAGCATAGAATCCATCACCCGACCTTCAGGGGCTAGGAACTCATCATTGGCTTTGGTTATACCATCCCATTGGCGGTTGGTTGCTTCAAAAACTGCTTCCAAACGATTTGATATTGTCTCGTCTGGGCTAAAAATGCGGAAGTTACGCTGCGTTTCGTTGAGCTTAATGACGTCGCGCAAAAACGGCCCAAGCGCATGCATACTGCCAGTTTGGGTGGCCGTGGGCGCAGGCACATTAACGGCGTAATCACGAAAGTCTGGCATAGTAAGCATCCGTAATAGCTTGCCGCCATTGGCGTGCGGGTTAGCGCCCATGCGGTGGTCGCCTTTTGGCGCCAGCTCAGCCAATTCTGGCTTGAGCTTGCCGGTTTGGTCAAATAATTCCTCGGGATGGTAGCTTCTCAGCCACTCCTCTAGTTGCTTGAGATGTTCGGACGGCGCAGTGGCCGACACCGAGAGCGGCACTTGGTGTGAACGGAACGTGCCCTCCACCTGCAAGCCATCGATGATCTTTGGGCCGGTCCAACCTTTTGGCGAGCTAAGGATAATCATTGGCCAACGAGGTCGCTCGTCTGGCTTCTTGCTATTATGGGCGTCACGTTTAATTTGCTTGATGTCGCGCATGGCACTATCCATGGCCGCAGCCATCAGCTGGTGCATTTTTGCTGGGTCGCCGCCTTCAACAAAATAAGGCTTCCAGCCGTAGCCCACAAAAAGCTGTTCCAGCTCTTTGTGGCTAATACGGGCGAGTACGGTCGGGTTAGAAATCTTGTATCCGTTGAGGTGTAATATCGGCAACACAACACCGTCACTCAGCGGATTAAGGAACTTGTTAGAATGCCAGGCCGTAGCCAACGGGCCAGTTTCGGCCTCGCCATCTCCAACTACGCAGGCAACGACCAAATCTGGGTTATCAAACACCGCGCCAAATGCATGGCTAAGCGAGTAACCCAACTCGCCGCCTTCATGGATCGACCCAGGTGTCTGCGGCGAAACGTGGCTAGAGATGCCACCAGGAAATGAAAACTGCTGGAACAACTTTTTGAGCCCGGCCTCATCTTGACTGACGCTTGGATAGATTTCGCTATACGTGCCCTCGAGGTACACATTGCCAACAATTGCCGGGCCACCGTGGCCAGGGCCGGAGATGTACAGCATATTGAGGTCGTGATCGTTAATAATCCTGTTAAGGTGAGTGTAAATAAAATTTTGCCCCGGTGTCGTGCCCCAGTGGCCAAGCAGCAGCTGTTTGACGTGGCTAAGTTCCAGCGGCTCTTTAAGCAACGGGTTATCGCACAAGTAAATCTGCCCAACGGACAGGTAATTTGCTGCTCGCCAGTAGGCATCCATTTTTTTGAGTACTGTTGGACTCAGTGGTTTTTTATATAACTTCATACGTCCTCGACTTTTTCGTGTGTCATTAATTGCCATACATCTTGCGCGATTGTCGCTGATTCGTCAGTTTGGATAACGCGCACGACAATGCGTGCACCTTCTGGGGAAATTACCTGGGCGTTGCCTGTGTTGCGGGCGTCATCAACCTCGATGCCCAGGAACTGCAAGCCTTCGCATATCCTGGCCCGGATTTTTGGTGCCTTGTCCCCCATTCCTCCGGTAAAAATGAGCGTGTCGATGCCACCCAGAGCCGCGGCCAGAGAGCCGATACTCTTTTTTACCTGGTAGCAAAACAGGTCGACCGCGTCTTTCGCCCGTGGGTCGTCGGCTTCGTGGGCGAGCAGTTGCTTCATGTCCGAAGTTGTCTCAGAAATGCCAAGCAACCCTGATTTGGAGTTCACCATATCATTAAAGGCTTCAGCGTCATAGCCTTCGGTCTGGGCCAAATACAGCGCCAAGCCTGGATCGAGGTCGCCAGAACGGGTGCTCATCGGCACGCCAGAGGCAGGCGTCATGCCCATTGTGGTGTCGATCGACACACCATCACGCACAGCCGCCAAACTCACGCCACTGCCCAGATGGGCGATGACCACTCGGCCGCTTGCTGCCCCCGCGTCCAACCGCCGCAGTTCTTGCATCACAAACGCATAGGACAGGCCGTGAAAGCCATACCGGCGGACGCCCTTTGCTTCAAACTGGCGCGGTATTGGCAGTAACCGGGCCACAGTCGGAAGATCGTGATGAAAGGCTGTATCAAAACATGCTATTTGCTTAGCGCCTGGGAATAACTGTTGGAACTCCTCGACAACTTTAATCTCTCCTGGCAAGTGCTCTGGGTCGAACATTGTTAGCTGGCGCAAGTCTGCGAGCATGGTGTCGTCAATTATGTGCGGGACGTAATAATTGGGGCCGCCGTGCACGATCCGGTGGCCAACCGCGGTTATGGTTGCAGCAGGCACCTGCCGTATGAGCCAATCGGCCAAGACTCCAGTGGCTGCGGGATGGTCTGCAGCCACTATCGGCTTCTCCGACGCCGCTTCTGCTTCGCTACCTCCATGCACAACAAAGCTAGCCGTAGGCTGGCCAATATTTTCGACCACCGCCTCAAGTATTTTCTGAGGCGTATCGCCAAGCCCAAACAGCGCAAGCTTAATGCTGGACGACCCAACGTTTATCGTTACTAAATGAGCGTTGGCAGTGTCCATGATATATGTAAATCCTTGTCGTAAATTCGTAGTACTTATGTCTATTTTACTCTTTTAGGGTGCCCGTGTATAAAGGGAATCACGACAGAGTCTTTTTTAGGTTTGATGGGTAATAGGATAAGCATCACGACCCGCCTCTCTGCCGCTTTACCATTAGGTGGCGACATCTTTAGTGTAGGCCTCGGATTACATGCGGGCTATGAGCTGGGTCACTACACCTACTCGGCGTCGCGGTGTCGACGGCGATAGAGCGCAATTAGCCAGATACAAACGGCGATGACGACCCCTATTCCTATGACCGGAATGACCAGATTAACGCGCTTTGTCGGTTGATCCGCGGCCGGAGCCGTATGCTGTGGCGCTGGGGTACTTACAATAGGCGCGACCGACTCCGCCTGGGCGACAGCCGGCGTCTCCGGCTGAGTGGCTAACGGTGTCGTGTGATGCACGGCCTTAGTTGCCGCTGGCCGTGGCGCGGCAGGTGGAGTAAACGCTGTATAGCTCGTAATGTACGCATCGACGACACCGCCATCCTGGCTGTCTGTGCCGCCGGGGCCGTCGAAAATAACCGTGTTTTCAAAGCCACCGGTTGAGAACAGATCGCCCAGCGGGTCGGTCGCCACGCCAAAACCCCATGATATTCCGTTGGTCGTATCTTGTGTCCTCGTCCAGCCGTAACTGCCGTCGGGGTTGTATTTGGTAATAAAGGTGTCAGATCCTATGCTTGCGGCGGTGTGCGGATCGCTTGTGCCGTTAAAGGCCACTGTTTGGTAAAATTCGCCTGTTGTGTAGATATCGCCAAGGCTGTCTGTGGCAATGCCGTGCCCGTCGCTCCAGCCACCAGAGTCGTCGAGCACCTTGGACCAGCCGTAACTGCCGTCGGGGTTGTATTTGGTAAGCGTCGATTCGCCTTTACTGTTGGCCGTTTGGGTATCCGTGCCAGTGAATGTCACCGTGCCAGAAATCGCGCCCACCACGTAGATATTGCCCTGTGGGTCGGTTGTGGTTCCTTGCGCGCCATACGAATAACCACTCGCGCTGGTAGTAAATGATTTCGTCCATTGGTAGCTACCGTCTGGCTTATATTTTGTGAGGTATGTGTTGCCGTCGCCAGCGCTGCCGTCGACTTGGCTGTCCGTGCCTCCGGGGCCGTCGAAAATAACCGTGTTAAAAAACGCGCCGCCGGCATAAATATTACCTTGTGTATCGACAGCTATGCTCTGGCCAACGCTCAGCCCATTGGTCGTGTCGAATGATTTCGTCCAGGCATAGGTGCCATTGGAGTTGTATTTGGTCACAAAAGTATCACTAGAGCCGCTGGCGTCAGTGTGTGTATCGGTGCCGCCAAAAATAACGGTGTTAGCAAACGCACCCGTAAAGTACACGTTGCCCTGCGCATCGGTTGCCACCCCTGAGGCTTGGGCAATCCCATTGGTCGTATCAAAGGTCTTTGTCCAGGCATAGGTGCCATTGGAGTTGTACTTGGTGAGGTACGCATCGACTGTGCCACCAGCGTCGGTCTGGCTATCGGTGCCGCCGGGGCCGTCAAAAATAACCGTGCCGCTAAATTGCCCAGCGGCATAAATATTGCCGTTTGCGTCTGTTGCAATTGCATCGCCGTTTGCCCATCCGCCGGTGATATCAAATGTCTTAGTCCACGCATATGAGCCATTCGTGTTGTACTTGGTAATAAAGCTGTTATCCACAGCGCCACCCGTTGTCCGGATGTCGCTCCCGCCCGTGCCGGCAAAGTTAACCGCGTCGGCAAAGTAGCCGGTTACATACACATTCCCGGCCGGGTCGGCGGCGACTCCTAGACCATCCGCATTACCACCTGGAGTTGTATCGAACGAGCGCGTGTAGCGGTAGGCCGGCAATGTGAGTGCATGTGCAACTTGCGCCAGATGCAGCCCAGCGAAAGGCGAAACACAAAAAACCGTCGCGGCAACTACCGCAACAGAAATGACTCTAAAACACCGCTGTAGAACCCTCACACTGATACCCACCCATCACTTGATGCTACTGCTTATTGTACGCGACATACGTCCAATCCTGCAATACGATGCTACTGCGCGAGTCTTTTTCGTCGCAACACTAACAGCACAATGAACGCCCCATTGGTCAAGACCAAAGAAGCTGGATACAGAATCGTGACTGCCGACAGTTGATGCAAAGCAAACAAACTCGCCAGAAATTTTAGCCCACTCAAAGCATAGGTGAATGCCGGCTCGCTATATGGGTGGGTATACGACTTCCGAAACGTTGGGATAAATGCCAACATATCTATGACCGTAATCAAGATGATCGCCAGCAACGGGTCTTTTGTAATGGCCCACAGCGTCAAAGCAATCACGCAACCACCCAGACACAGCCAGTCCGCCAGCGGGAAGTCCCGTTTGCCTTTTACCAAAGCCAAGCCAAAAATAGCAAAACTAGTAAACGCAGTGAAACCTGTTGCCCAGGCCCCGGCTCCACCCTTGCCAACCACCTGGCCACCAAAAGCGATCGCCGTTAATATGCACCACACTAACCACGTAAATGCGTGGGGCCTCGTCTTACCACTAAAGATCGTGCGGAAATATGGCACATACCCAACAAATCCGATGGCAACAGCGACAACACCAAGTATTTCTTTCATGTTCTTCATTACATCATAGCAAACATACAAGCCACTCTGCTTGCCTATCTAATCTCTATTTTGTTGCAATGTACGCAAACATATGATTTATTTAAGGTATGTCTAGTGTAGGGTCTGCTGAATTATTAACCCGGTATGCACAGCTCGGCCACCCGGCAGAGGTTGCAACAGAAGTCGTTGGCCTAACAGAACGGTGGGTGCAGAACTTCCAAGCAGCTACTGGCGAGCATACGGCCACAAATAGCGAATTCGTAGGCAGCGATGCCGTCCTTTGGCCGAGACACCTTCCAAAACCGTTGCTGCGCGTAACACCACGCTTGTACTCGATTGAGCCATTTTCTGACGTTCCGTATGTTGAGGGACATCTCAAGCGGGAACCCCGAACAGAAAAAGATATATTTGCCAGGTACGACGAGGACGACGGAGCTTTCTATGCTGAAACCCCGTTACATCTTGCGCCTAAACCGATTTCATTCTATGACTATGATGCGGGGGGCTGCGGAACCCAATCCTTGGGCGCAAAGCGCAGATTGGCATCTTAGAACCAACATTGCACCGCACTTTCGCACAACTCCCGACAAAATTACTCAACTACTGGATGGGTATTACCGATCATTTTGGGGCGATAGACCAGCTCCCCCGTGGCCGGTTGTCTACCGGGCCATAGGGGTGCTACCAACCTTAGAAAGCCTGTCAGCCGACGGTTTTACGGCAGACCTACGAGCCGACATTATTCTCCGCGACCATGATGGGAAGCCGGCAAATAGTTGTAGAATGTATAATTACAGTACTATCGAGGAACCTTCGACGGATTTTGTACATCGATTTCATACTCCTCATTACCTCTCAGACGTACAGCGGCATGTTTCTCCGCTTGATATAGAACCGCCAGATTTTTATGGGCCCGACGCAGCTGCAAGAGGTTGGCGTATGCCCGACGACGGCGCCAAAATTGCACTATTCTTCACTGAATACCAAACTGACAATAAGCAACCAGCCCTGTTAGTAATCGACCTGATTGGCGCCTCTGCAGCTACCAATACCGTCGAACTGGGCGAAGAAGCTCGATCCTAAATATCTAGTTCTTGTTGCCCGTAAATAATGGCACGTCCACCAACCCTTACACCATCGCTGACGTCCACAAACATATTGCCACCTTTGCCAAGATCGTAACCCTGAGCGACAACGATCGTTTGTTTGTCATAGAGACCATACTTTTTCGTGTAGCAAGCAAGGGCACCGGCCGCTACTCCGGTAACTGGATCTTCGTTCTCGTCGGCTAGCGGATTGAACTGCCTAGCAAAAAAGTCAGTGCCCGGAATGGGTGATTCTTTGGTAAAAGGGTAAAATCCTCTGACGGCTTTTGAACGGCAAAAGGTTTTTATCCCTTCCAGGTCGGGCTTGACCGCACGCACGGCTTCCAGGCTACGGAGCGGGATCAGCAGCTTAGGGGTACCCGTGGACACAACCTGCATGGGTAAATCGGCAATGCTGTTTTGGTCAATGCCGAGTAAGCCCGCAATCCGCGCCCTATCTTCTTCGACGTCGCCGAACACCGGCTCGGTCTGCGCCATGACAATCCGACCGTCCTGATGACAGGTTACGGCAAGCAATCCGGCGCGAGTTTCCTGGGTGAGTTGCTTTTGTTCTTGGCCGGCAAGTCCGATCTGTCCATGCTCACGTAAAGCGTGGAAAGTGGCAATCGTGCCGTGGCCGCACAGGTCTACTTCGTGGTTTGGCGCAAAAAACCGCAATCTAAAATCCGCTTTATCCGACGGCAGCACAAAGGCTGTTTCGGCAAAACCAAGCTCTTTGGCAATGTGCTGCATCTGCTCGTCGGTTAGCTGGCTTGCATCCAACACGACGCCGGCAGGGTTGCCCGCAGCTTTGTCTGTCGTAAAAGACTTAACGAACGTAACGGTAACTTTTGTCATCGTAATTTGGCTATATCCTTGTCTTTAAACCTTATTCAGGCTTAACTTTGTCGCCCTTAAAGATCCACTGAACGCCATATTTATCATAAAATTGCCCATACGTTCCAAATGGCATGTCGCGCAGTTCTTGTAGTCGCTGGTTATGGTCGCCGTCCTTGAGTTTGTCGAAAATTACCTTTAACTCATCGTATGTTTCGCCAATGACAAATATCGCAAAGGTGTTTCCTTGCAAGGGGTCGAAATCGGGAGAGGCCATCCAGTCTGTTGCCGATATCTCAATGGCGTCGCTTTTGAGCTGTGCGTTGATAATCCTGTCGTGCTTGTCTGGTGGAAATTGGGCTTTCATTGGGGTGTCGCCAACCTTGGTAAGCGTGAGCTCGCCACCAAGACATTTGTGGTAAAAAGTCATTGCTTCGGCGCAGTTACCATCAAATAACAAAAATGGTGTACATCGTAACATTTCTTAATCCTCGCTGGTCTATTTGCTAATGTGTTTATTGTATCAAAGAAGCGAGCCGGTCTTAATCTCGCCAGCTCGTTTGTAATTGGCAAAGATGACGCCGCTGGGCGAGGTTTTGGATGCCGTTAGCTCAAATGCAGCCGGCATGGTTCCTTCTGCGAATAGGCGCTTGCCGTTGCCGAGCGTTACCGGGAATATCTTGAGCCAGAGTTCGTCAACGAGATCGTCTTTAAGCAAGGTCTGTATGAGCTTGCCACTGCCGTGGACTTGCAGCATCGGGCCGTCTTGCTGCTTAAGCTCTTTTAGTTTTACAACCACATCACCGTCAATAAGCGTGGATTTTTCCCAGGTTAGTTTTGGCGACGAAGCAGAAACGACATATTTTGTAGCCTTATTAAACGGGCCAGCGATCGGGCCAGCCGGGTCTTGCTTCGGCCAGTACGCCGCGAAGATATTGTAGGTTATTCTGCCAAGCAACAGATCAAAGGGCATGCCCATTTGTTCGCCCATCATATTGCCTGAAAATTCATCAAAATACGGAGCAGTCCAGCCGCCATATTTAAAGCCGCCCGAGGTATCCTCTTCTGGCCCGCCCGGTGCTTGCATGACACCGTCAAGACTAATAAAGGAGAGTACAACTATTTTTCTCATGCTTATATCGTACCAAATCCTCGAGTATTTGACATATAACTAACTTAGATATAGTATGAAATTATGAAACGGCAGTATAACCAGTTACCTCAGGTTGCGTTCAGCATTTTACTGGCGTTGAGCTTAAAAGAGCGGCACGGCTATGAGATCATCAAGCAAGTTAAAGACGATAGCGGTGGCAAGCTAAAGCTCAGCCCGGGCGCACTGTACACAAGCATCAAACAACTGCATGAACAGGGGCTAATTGACGAGGTTGCACATAACGGCGACACCCGCCGCCGTTACTACTGCATAACCGACGCAGGCAGAACTGTGCTCAGCAGCGAGCTGGCATACTATCAAAATAGCCTGGAGCTTGCTCGGCAGCGACAGATAGTAAGCATTGGTTTAAATTATGGTTAGTCGCCACCCTCTTTACGAACGCTTACTCAAGCTATATCCAAAGTCGTACCGTGATAAATATGGCGAGCAGATGGCACAAACGCTCAGCGACATGCTCGCCGATCAGCCCAGCAAAGCTGCTCAATCGTTAACCCGGCTACGGGCGATCATCGATCTGCCAGTACATGTTGTTCAGCAAAACGTAATGGTCGTAGGAGATACTCTTATGAACGAAACACCCGCATACATCAAACGAAATAGCATAATTGGCGGCGTGTTGCTCGCACCCTTCTGTCTGGTCGTTGCAAGTGGCGTGTTGCAGAACCAACAGCTCATGAACACCCGCGCGTGGGTCGCACTTGCTAGTGTTGCCCTCCTGGTACTACCCGGGCTCGGATTTGTCCTAAACGCGAGTAGCTACATCAAATGGTTTTTCGACAAATCAATCCAAAAAAAGCGCGGCATCTTTAGCCGACTATTGGACGTAAGCCACACATGGCCAATGGTACTTGCCGGCGGCATCGGTTTGCTGCTATTCCTATTTGTACCGTTCCACGACAGTGTGCATTGTGTAGCTGGCAACCCGGTGCGCGTCGCTCACAATCCAAACCAAGCATGGCAGTGCATCAACAATGGCTTTCTGGGCGGCAAGTAGCCGGATGAAGCGCTCGGTTTATCTTCTACCCATCATTGCTGCACTCATAATGTCGTACATTAGCTCGCGCTACTTGTTTGTTGGTTCGGCACTGAGCCTCATACCGTGGAGCATCTTAGCACTGTTGTGCGGCGTCTTGGCCCGCAGTAAAAAAGAGGCAGTGCGGCTCGGTGCAGTCTACGGCTTCAGCCAAACGTTCATCTTCTTGTGGATTGATAAGGCCGGAAAAATAACCCTGCCCCAATTCTTCATCTTACTTGCCATAATTTCTGGTCTTGGCGTAGTAGCTGCCTGCGGCACAGCGGTCGCGGCACGGCTAGGCTGGATGATACGGTTGCATACCCGCAAGCAACCCTAGTGCACTGCAGCTTATCCTAGCTAATCTTTATAATGCCTACTAATGCATCTTGTTTATGACCGGGGTCTATAAACACAAACCCATCTCGCTTCTTGCCGATCCTACCCTGGTATTGGTGCAAAACCGCCCTGAGCTTGACAGCGTCGTATATGATCAGAATATCTATCCGGACTGCCCTGCCGTGAATGCCAAGCGCACTGTCGTAAAAACCGTACACGACGTCTTTAAATAGCTGCATACGCATCGTGACCTTGCGGCGGAAGCCAAACAAATCGATGTGTTTGTTACCGATGGTTTCGTAGCGGTCGCCTGCACGTTTAGGATCGTAACGATCGGTGCCGTCGCGTGCAATAATCTCAATCAACTCGTCAATGGTCTTACCAGGATGTTCGCTGGAGCCAATGCCACGAGCAATAATCGTCTGGCCCATAAAATGCTTCTTGATTTCGACATCAACGATCTTACCAATTACACGGTGGTCAGGGGCAGTTTTTATTTGGTACTCCGGCACGTGGACAGAATAAACAGGGCTCATGACTTAATCATAACTCAGAAGCTGCATATAATTACACGTGCGTTGCAAGCTTGTCGGCGACCTTCATATACAAGCGGTCCAGTGTTTCATGCGTGTAGCCCGCAACGACGTCAGCAAGCACGACACGCGACAAGTCTTTATATGCCCGGTAATTATCTTCTCCTGCCGACTTGTCAAAGATAGCGTAATTGCCCTCCTGAGCAATCCAATCAAGAAATGCCCGTCTATCCAGTACGTGCCCTGCACTCGCCTGCACGAGAATTTTACCGGGCTTCATCAGGCCAAATTCTTTCTCAGCAAGCACCTGCACATCGGTTGGGCTGCTGACGATAATTATCTCGTTCTTTCTCAGTAGTGTGGACAGCTCCATATACTGCAACCCGCGGTCTTCCCATTCTGGTTTTCGGTGCAGGCTAAAGTAGGACACGTTCATTCTGTAGGCTAGTGCCAGATGGGCAATTGACTTTCCGAGCGCCCCGAGTCCAATAATGCCAACAGATTTTCCCATAAGCTCGTGCCGTTCTAGTTTCCACTGGTATGGACCGACGCCATGTAGGAGTCGTGCAAGCTGCAGAAACACAAACTCAGCCGCCGATTCGTCACCGTAGTCAACAATATTAGTAAACGCAATGCCCCGTTTCTTCAGTTCGCCTAGGTCGACATTTGCCATTGACGTGCCACAAATGCAAACATATCTAACTGACGGGCACGCATCAAGGTAGCTTGCCGTCACTTTGTCCCACGGGCTAAGCAGAACAACGTCTGCATCACCAGTTCGCTTAATAAGTTCCTGCTCGTCTTGGCATCGCTTATCAGGGAAGTCAATCGGTTCATCTGCCAAAGCCTGGATTCGCGCCCTAGACTCAGGAGACAAGTTGTCGGCAAAAACGGCTATTTTCATATTCTACTCAGTAGACATCTTATCAATGATAGGTTTACGCTTAACGAGCAGCTTCGGCTTCGGGAAGTCGACTTTTTGGCTTATGATCTGGCTTAACGAAGTCGCTATATCGTCTATCTGAAAAAATATACCGGTTTTTTCCTTCAGGTCGGCTCGTAGACGTTTAACGATTTCTTCGGAGTAAAGCAGTTTTGCAAGGTTAGCCGGATCAAGCGCACTAGTTTTGCGCCAAAAGGTTTCTAGCTCCCCCTTCTCAATCGCATGCTTTGTAAGGTGCCACAGAACTTCAGGGGCCTTTTTAAGCTCATCGCTATTCATAAGGTCTACTTTAAAAATAAGCGTCGTGGTCATAGGTTTAGCAAAGTTTACACGGTACAGTTGGATCTCCCGGCCGTTCAGCAGTAATATCCAATCGATGCCCTCGTTGGCCGCATATGCCAGGCTCTGCTTCAGATGCTTTTCGTTCAGGTCGAGCTCTATCGATTTAACCTCAACCACAAATTGTTTTTTGCGCTTTAGCTGGATCACATAATCGGCGTACTCACCTTTTATGCGGTATTCGGTTTTTATTTCTTCCAGCTCACGATAGCCCAGTATTTCTGTAAGAAAACTGTTCGTCATTATACGCGTGTCAGCTTCATTGCGGGATGCAAACTCTTTACGCAAATACTTTCTTTTGTACACCTTCAGTTGTTCTTTAAAATCATGCAGCTGTTTCTCGGTAGCCATGCTTCCCTCCCCGTACGTTAATTGACTGTGTTGACAGCTAACAAGTTATCAATTTCATGTATTAAGCTGTTGAATTCCTGCTGGGTATTGTTCAGCCAGTTCGTCGACCAAATGCGATATATACGCCAGCCTTTCGTCTCAAGGACCTGCTGGCGCTCAAAGTCGCTGTGCTCTTTTGCGTAGCCAGAGTGATACATGGCGCCATCCATTTCGATACCAAGCACAAACTTATTCTGACGCGGCGCATAGATACCGATATCGATGCGGAAACCAACATTACGGTGGTTTTGATGAACGCCCTCGGTATTAGGAATCAGCATGTTCCAGCCGACCTCGCAGTAGATCTTTAGGTCACGGCCCAGACGCGGCTTGTAATGGTCCATAAGCTTATCGAAAAGCTCCTGGGTTAGCGGCGAATCTACGGTAAGCGAATTGGGACTGAGCGTACGCTCCAAGTACGCTTCATCGGTGGCTTCACCGGCGTTTTGCAACAGCGACTGTAGTAGTTTAGCGCTCTTTAGCTTGTTAGGCTTCGTATCAAGATTGTTCAGCAGGCCGTCGCACACCTGTAACCACTTACCTTTGGTATTGGCCATCAGTATATCCAGCGACTTCTTCTGGCGGGTTATTGCTACATTCAGCCGCTTGTAGGCGCCGCCCTTTTCGTTGAAGAACCACATAGCGCCCGGATACGTGTAATAGTTGAGGTACAGAATCGAATGATCTCCTTCAATTCCTTGGCAATTAGTAACCGTAGAGAGTAATAACCGCTCTTCTTCCTGAAGGTCCAAAAAGTTAGTAAGCGTGTCCTCGTTTGCTGCAACGTAATCCCTAAAGGCATGCAGCACACCTGACCGCGCGAACAACAAACAGAACGTAGCCTTAGGGTCTGCAGCCAGCTTTTCGTTTATTTTTTCAATGATGCGTGCAAAATTCTGCTTGTCGTCGTCACCGAGGTCGTCCTGGATATCGATGGGCGTTTTTTGAGAAGCGTACGCTTCAAAGATCGGCTGGATACCATCTTCCTCGTATATTGCCTTGCGCGACGGCTCGAAGAGCTTGTTGGATTCGGAACGGTAATGCACCTTCAGGTGGTATTGCGCGTCGGACTGCAAAGCAATTGCCTGGTCGAGTATACTTTCGCCGTCGTCATCAATGTCTTCCGGATCATAGTCGCGCTCAATCCCGCCAAAATCGGTTGTTACTGACGGCGGCATCTGGTGCGGATCACCGACTATGACGGCTTTAGTTGCCCGGTAAATAGATGGTAGGGCCTGGCCGGGCAGCAGCTGGGAGGCTTCATCAAACACTACATAGTCGAACAGCTCGGCTTCCGGTGCCAGGTACTTTGCAACCTCTTTGGGCGTGGCTATCATAATTTGGTAGGTGCGGTTGATCATCCGCGTGTTCTTGCGTATCTTGTCCATGGTGGACACCCCAGGCGCCCAGTTGTTCGGATTGGAAATTTCGGCGACAGCTGTGTAACTGTTCTTTAGGAGGTTCTCCAAACCAGCGAGATAATAGTTGCGCCGCTGCTCTTTCAACTGCTGAGCATACGTATCAAAGTAATTTTTTGGCATTCGCTGACGGTCGGCTGGGCCGAGGCTATTAAACCAGGCTCGCACCAAGTTATTGGTAATCCGCTCCACGAATGAACGATAGTTGATGTCTTCGTTGGCCAGCAATTCATCCACGAACCGGGCGTTCAGGCCAAGTTGCGCTTTGAGATCAGCAATAAATTTCTGCTGCGCCACGTAGGCATCGAACTCGGCGGTATTCTGGTAGCTGATGATGCTGCGAATTTTATTGTGCCAGGTCGTCATATTCTCGCCCGGCTTAACTTCATAGAAGTTATCGGAGTATAGATCCTGCGCCATGGTCATACGCAATGCGTCGAGCAAAGCCGCATTTTGTTTCGTATTGACGATAAAAATATTTTTGCTGAGGTCAATGGAAGTGATAACTGCTTGTAGCGGTTGATCGAAACGCACCATAAGGCTTGCCGCTCGCGCCGCCCTGCCAGCAAACTGGTCGCTGCCCGCGCCCCGGATGTATTTTCCCCACCGGGTGTGCAACGGCATGATAGACTCACGAATCTTTCTGTTACGTATAGCGCCGTTGATGTTGGCCAGTAGCTCATCAGTTTCCATAGTGTGGGCAAGCTTAGGGTTGGCGGCTACAACCGTTTTGTACGACTGGATATCCTGTAGTACTGCCTGTATTTGCGCAAGGGCATCGGTTAACGATAAGCTGCCGTCCAGGCCATATTCGGCGCTCACTTTAAGCATGGATAAAGACTTGCTCAGCACCTCCATAAGCAACACCTTTTCCGCATCCTTAAACGGATTGTACGCGGTTTTGCGCGCTATCGCTTTTTTGAACAAAGCCTCATAAGTTTCAATAGTTATATCGGCGTCTTTTAATATGTAAGCCAGCATATTGAGAGCTTCGGCGTGGGCCGCTATTGTCTTTGCATCGTTCTTGGAAGCTTTTGCATTGGCAGGCATCAACTGCTCTAATTGCACCGGTAGCTTTTTCAGCAAACTCCCCAGCCCGCTTTTCCGGTCCCATTCTTCAAGAGCGCGTACAAGCTCTGTAATAGCCTTTGCCTTATAGTGGTTTAGACCGGGATAGGCTTCGGTAAGCGGGCTTATGTCCAGCTGCAACACCGTAAGGATATCGTGGACGACGTCTTGCGTACGCAGCTCAGCACTATAAGGCGCTGCTTTGTTAATGGCAGCGGCCGATCTGCTGCAGCGCTCCAGATTTTTTTCGTATACATCTATATGCTCGGGGTTAATGAATGTCGTGTTCGAGGCTGCAAAAAGCTCGTTTTGCAACTCTTGTGTGCCGGCAATATCCGCATCCGGCCCAAGCTGTCCGTTGAGTTGTATCGTTTCTTCCAGATCTCGTTGCAGTTCGTCGATTGCGACTTCATCGTTTTGCAAGCCAAAAAGGTCAAATACCTCGTTTAATTCGGGCAGCGCCATAGAAAAAGTCAGCAGATCGAGTATGTTCAACTGTTTGAGTACCTCATTGTCGGTGTCCTTTAAGTGTATAGCGCTAAAAAGTACGTTTATGTCGTCTATACTGGTATGGATTTCTGGCAGGTTGACGTTGGGGTTGGTTTTGGATATAAAACGCAAGCTGTCTTGCGGACGATTGTACGCGGCAAAACGGTTGTATTCGTCTTTAAAGTTGCCCAACAGCTTAAAAATTTCGCGGATGTTCATTTGGTTAAGTGATCGCACCGGCGCGCCGATCATTTCCGTGTCGACGAATGTAAGGTAATAGGCCAGCATCTCGTCGACGCCAAGCAGTTGATCTTTGTCGAGATTGGTATTTAAATCTTTGTCGAGATGTGTGTATGAGAGAGGATACGCCACCCCTTGGTTATCGCCCGCCAAGTTGTGCCTATTAAACGTCGGCATAACCCGAGCCGAAAGGCGCGACTTCTGTTGGCGCATATACTTTTGGGTGCGGTGCTCACTTTTATATAGCTTTAGGCAAAAATCATTGAGCGAAGTATGGTTATCGGGCAGCGCCATTCCCGACTCCAGTTCGTTGATTTTGCTTTCGATCACCCCGAGAGCCTCAATGTTCTGGCTCACAAAAAGCACTTTCTTCTTGCGCACCGCCAGCTCAAACAGCAGATTCACAATTAACTGTGACTTACCTGTTCCAGGAGGGCCATATACCACTGCAACATCTTCGTCGCCGGCAATTACGAGCGACTTCAGCACTTGTTTTTGCGATGGGTCGAGCGAACTGATTGTAGTCATCAGCTGTGCTCTCCCAATATTTCTTTCCAAACTGGGTCGATGTACTCCGGCTCAAAGCCGGTGATAATGCCGACCGACGAATACGTAGGGTCGACTTCGAGCTTATCGATGTCAGGTAGTTCGATTGCAGACAGCTTCTGTGCAATATCGTTTAGCACAGAGGGGAATGTTTCATCTAACGCCACTTCAAAACCTTTTATTTTTTTCGATACTTCGTACTCGAGCACCGCTTTGTCGAGCCAAAAGTTTAAAAAGCCGGATGTCTCAACTTCAACGCTGTATGTTCTTTTATTGGTGCTAGTGCAGCTAAACAAAAATAACGGGTAACGTGCTACTTCATCTTTGGTCCAAACGGTTACCTTGCCGACTGTAAAATAATGCAGCCGGTCGCCGTGGGTACGATAGTTGACCTCTGTCTTTTTTATCATTTGGCTGATATTGGCGGCTATAGCTTTCTTTTTGGCGATTTCCGAGGTACTGAGCCATTGTTCCTGCTTGGCATCATCTTTAAAACGGAAATGCGTGGCAAAGTCATCATACAAACGCAGGGCACCGCCGCCGGTGAGATATTTCAGCGCTTTTTCGGTGCCGTGCATATCAAATATGAAGCCCCAGTCGTCGGCTTTGCCTTTTTTAAGGAAAAGCTTATCGATATCCTGCCGCTGATTAACCTCAAAGATTAAAGCGTTGCTCACCTTAACCGCCGCATCCATGGCGTCAGCGAGGTTGCCGCTGAGTAAGTTGCCCCTTGAGCGCTCGCTCACCAATGCCTGCCTAAAATCTTTGAATTTGCTGACACTGCTTTTAGATAAGAAATCAGTATATGCCGACATTGAGATGTTCACCCCTTCTTAAAATAACTATACCAGACAATGTGTAAGAATTATGTACTGAGGTGGCTTTACTGTAAGCACTACCAGAGTAATACGGGAGGCGCGACCCGAGTCGAGCCTGTGGTTAACTCCGAAGTTATAATATAAGCAACTCATATACCCAGCATGCCGCAAACGCAGGCTAAAAGTTGACCATGCAAATCAAGCAGTACATAATCTCGTTATGAGAGATTACTGCAGCATGCGCTACGCTGTTGATGAGGCAGACGGATAATAAAACAAAAAGGAAACTCGTGAAAATTCTCATACCTAAAAAACTTGTTATCTTGGTCATGGGCCTCCTCGTCATCACCGGCATTTCGATGATTAACGTCAAGCTTGCGCACGCCGACACCACAGTCAACATATCCATCACGGCTAATGCTATACCGGCCAGCGCAGCAGATTGGCATGTCGTCAGCTCGCCTGCCGGTATTGACTGCACTGGTGGATCGGGCACTTGCGCATTTGACTTCGCCAAAGGGATTGACGTGGTGCTCACCGCCACTCCGCCAAGCGACCGCCTGGTAAGCTTCTGGCAGGTTCCTACCGACTGTCATGGCAGTAGCCAGGTCGCCGAATTCCAAAATAGCTGCACCTTCACTGCATCCCAAACTGAGAATATACAGCTGTACTGGGTTTATGCCACCTACACGGTCAGCGTTGCCACCAAAGGGACGGGATCGGGTACCATAACCAGCTCAGCCGGCGGCTTGAGTTGTCCAAGCACTTGCACACACACCTATAACGGCCATGACATCATAACGCTCACGCCGACACCAGCTGCCGGTTCGACGTTTGCCGGCTGGGGAGCCGAGAACGAAGGATCCACCACCTGCTGGATATCTGGCAAATATGGAGGCACGGTGCGAAGTTACTCTTCAACTTGTCTATTCGGTGTTGCTATCGCCGACAGCATACGCACCTATACTGCGGCGGTAGCCTTCTTCGATAAGGTCGCCACGACAACTACGACTCCCCCGCCCTCCTCGAGTTCTGCGGCCTCAGCTCCTCCAGCAACCACAGAGCTTACTCCGCCCACAATTACTAAAGTCACCGTCAATGGCACGGATTTGACGACTCAAAGCACAGCACCCATGAGCCTGCCCGATAATAAAACCGTTACCCTGAGTGGCCAAACCGTCCCCAATGGCGCCATCACGCTTTACATATTTTCGGAACCACAGACAGCGAAAACCACAGCCGACAAAGATGGTAAATGGTCTTACGTGGTCTCCGGCCTCAAGGCCGGCAGTCACCATGTGGAGTACACGGTGACTGATCCCGCGACCAACGCAACCTCGGCGCGTGCGCAGTTGCTTGCCTTTACAGTAACGGCAGCCAAGAAGACCACTGCAGCATCTTTAGCCCCTACGAAGCACGCCGACCACCACACGCTTTGGATAATTCTGGGTTTGGCCGTAATCGCATTGGCAGCGATAGCCGGATTTGCGGTGTGGTGGTTTAAGCTGAGAGACAAGAGACAGCCCGAAAACCACACGCCCGGTCAATAACAAAACAGGCCAATTAGTCGAACGCGACTTTGGCCTGTTTTATAAGTGTTTGTTTCTTATCAAAATTCTGAAATAAGGGCACTTGCCATGTATCGAGAGGTCTTTCCCGTCGTCCCCTTTTCTAAATCTTACTATTTCAAACTGTTCAGGATTATATTTGTGTAAAAATGTTATAGGTACTCCCATATAGCCTTTGTAATCAAGCGGTATGTCTTTTGTTCTATTGACGTTGATACCCTTGTAGTTATCGTATTCTGGATATTCAGATTCGTTCCCGTAATACTTTTTATGAAGAACAATATCTTTATGCCGTATGGAGTTGTCTAGGTTAGTCAACCATAAACAATTGTTTGGGGAAACTATTCTGTTGCCCATGTTGTCGATCCCTGCTTCTGTACCATAGAGTTCATAGTGCTCGGGCACAATAAACCCTGAAATACCCCTGCCAAGATTTACTCCCAACCATGCCTTATCATCTTTAATGATCTTAAAGATTTCTTTATAGGTTATTGCATTTACATTTCCAATAATCAGAAATTTTTTATCATATTCGATCAGTTGAGCTACAAACTCCCTAAACAATGAGAAGGGCGGGTTGGTAACGACAATGTCAGATTGTTTAAGTAACTCTATGCTCTCGAGGCTGCGAAAATCTCCGTCTCCTTTGAAGTACTTGACGTCTTTTGCATTTAAACGACCTACATCTTCTGGTTTACCCGTGTATTCAAAAAAAGACCCTTTTTCAGCTACCCGCGTACCAAATAGGCCTGTTTGTTGCCCTCTATAGCAGGCGCCAATCAATTTCTTAAGTCCTAGCTCCTCAAAATTAGCAACAAAATATTTAAAGAAATTACTAAGAAGCACGTCGTCACAGTTACAAAAAACCACCTTATCTTTAAAGTGCTTTTTGTAGTATTGCAACTCTCTTTCTATATCGATAAGTTGTGTGTAAAATTCATCGTTCTTATTTTTTTTAGCATTCGCCAAGAGAGAGTGTTGAACTTTTCTCATCGCGTTGTTACTAGCTCGCCTTGGTCATCTGGTTGAATATATCGCTCCCCAAAACCTTGAGAGAGGTCTTGGACACATCTAGCATAACGGTCAGCATTTCGGCGGCATCCCATGCAGCACCATCGCCTTGAGTATATATTGATGCCGCTTGGAGCATTGTAGTCTTATCCTTATATGCCACAAACTTGTTTTCGCATAGATTTGTATTGATTGGCATTCCATAATTTGCAGACGTCAACCTGTCTATTCTGTTTAACATGCCCGAATTATATTCAAGTTTTACCGACCTGCCGTCAGGTCTGGCTACTGATATAGTTTCTGTCAGAAAATTTGAACCTTCAAGAAATAAAACATAGGGAAAGTGAGACTCAGATAACATTAAGTTAGCTATTTCGGATATATTTTTATGAGATCTTTCTATTGCATTGCCGGCTGCCATTAAGTCCTGGTCTTTATTTTTACCTACCAGCTGCCCCTTTTGTATATTCTCGACGTCCTTTCCCTGGTGTTTTGCTTCCGATACTAGTATTATTCTCCAATCACCGCTATCATCTCTTACCTCAATAATTCCACCGTCGGGCTTGATGCTAGAGTTTGACACAAATAGCGTCCGCCCCAAGCTCGTGTCAATTTTTTGCAGTGCGGCATTTATTTCCGCCTTTTTTACGCCATCTCGATATCGAAAAGATAGCTGAGGGTATTCTTGTTGAAGTTCTACAATTACGAGCTTAGACACTTCGGCAACATTCATATCGTGAGATCTTGCTAATTCCCCGAATATACCAATCACACCTTTTGACAGCACGTGCTGAGTAGTTAATCTTTGCGACTGATGCTTGTTTGACATAATACTTAGTTATTATAGGGCACTTCTAGCAATTCCACCGAAAACAAACGAAACGCCAGTACTCGGGCGAGTCAATGAGAAAATTATCTTGGGTCGAATTCTACCGTCCACTCAATGCCAAATTTGTCCCTAAACATCCCAAAATATGTCCCCCATGGGCTGTCACCAAGAGGCATTTCAATAGCTCCACCTACTGTAAGACCAGTAAATATCTTGTCAGCTTCTTCACGACTTTCCGCACTAATTGATATTTTAGATCTGTTTTCTTTTTCATTTACTGGGCCCAAGCCTTCAGGAACATCATTGGCTATCAAAGTATTTCCACCAATCGGCAAAACAATACGCATGACTTTATTTGCATCGTTTTCTGGTATTGGGAACTCAGAGCTTTCTAAATCTTTAAAGCGCACTACGCTCGCGAACTCTCCGCCAAACACAGATTTGTAAAAATTGAAGGCTTCTTCGGCATTTCCGTTGAAGTTAATGTAAGGATTGATAGTTGCCATTTAGATTATTCCCCCTCAATAAGAATTAGTTTCATTTCTATTCTAGCAAACAAAAAATACCTCTATTCTATTAGAGACGGGCGTTACCCGTTATCTACGAGATGGCTTCATGCTTATGAACAGATACGGCGAAAGCAGAATGGTCGTAGCAATGGCATTCGGGAGTGCATTAAAAGGATAGCCTTGAGCGCACGTCGGACAATGCTCCAGCATCTGGTTGGTCTGGTTATAGTTGTAATAGGTCAGGACGGTTACAACTAGCAGCGCAACGGCTAAAACAGCCAATGGGAGCAAACGCAGATGGGTCGGGACGGGCCTGTCTCGATACCTCGTGCGTATTGCCTTTTTTATCGCTCTTGCGGCCCCAATCTGAGTCATTATAAATATTGGAAAATAGACCAGAGTTATTACGAGCAACAGATATCCGCCCTGAAACGGCCCTGTCCCAGCGCCATTCAGGCCCATCCCCGGTAGCAGGGAAACGGCAATGACCAACCAATATGCAGCCAGCAGGCCTAGAAAAACCCAAAGCGGCCTAAGCATTTGGCCCATGGTCTGCCCGAGATTAGGCCCATCCACCGTCTGATACGGCGCTTCGCTAAGTGCTCCCTTTTGTGCGGTTGTTTGTTGCACTTGATCCATATTTCTCCTTCGATATCTATCTAAAGCATAGTGTACGGGGAGTGATTTGAGCAAGCGGCACTCACACCCTATTTTACGGAGATAAACATAGAAGCAATTTACTACCTTGTCTATGGCAGCAGGCGTAGCGCACGATCAGCGATGCTGCGATGCACCACATTCTCGGTCAAAGCTGCCTGATATCCGCTATTATACATATCTAACTTCGTTTGCTTGTCTGCGACAACGAGCATTAGGCCCTCTCCCACTAATCCCAGCAGACGCCCCGAATCCGTACCTAAAGCCGAGTGACGACGTGTCCACTCGCTCATTGGCGTATCAGGCTCCATATAAGCAAATACGGCGTAAGGTTTGCCAGATTCGATTGGCCCATCGTCGACAAGACGATTGAAATGACCTGGACCCATGCCTTTGTGCTCATCCCACTTTTCTACTTCGCTCACAAGGTCGTGGCATTCAAACAGATGGCCAGGCTCTAGTCTCCTAAACATATCTGTCAAACGGCGTGCTTTTGCAGAAGAAAGCGTAATAGCGAGCATCTTCGCGACGGTCTGCTGCAATGTCCTCTGAGACGCCCTGAATGTTCCGTTCCAACAACCCTGGCTCTACTAGGCTCGAAAGGTCATCGAAAGATCTTAGCTCGCACCCCAGGGTCCGTCCTAAGCGCTGCAAAAGGTCGTAATACTCAGTATCCTTTTCGGCGGCAAAGGCGCGCTCCTCCTGGGAAAACTCGGCTTTTAATCTGTTATTTCTGACTCTTGTCACAACCCGGCCAGTGTATTATCACCGAATAACATACTTAAGATTTATGGAGTGTCAGCGGACTTGACCTTTGTTTCTTGCCGAACTTCTCTATGATCGTCTCTGTTGGTGTCCGGTAATGCGTATGTCCATTCGCATGAGGGCCGCGCAATGCCGAATTCTCAACTTGCAGCGTATATGCCCTTCTGCCAAGTAATACATGCTCGGTTACCGAGGCTCGTCCATCCTGAACCGCCTTCAATAAATCATCCACAAACATGGATACGTCGCTTGCCAAGATCTCTTGATTTTCAACTTTATCGACAACCAGCAAATCACCAAGATAGATTGCAAAATCGTTCGACTCGATCAAAATCTGCAAATTTATCCTTTTGCCCAGCACGCTGCACGGCACGTCTATCCTGCTTGTTATGATGCCGTCGTCTTTACTACTGACCAAACTTGCTTCGCGACAGAAGTTCCGAGTTACACGAAGTAATTTATCTGCCTCAGACATTGATCTTTAGAATCCTCCCATGTTTATGTGCTTCCAGCTGGTCGTAATGTATTTGTCTCGATTAACATTGTAGTACGTCTTCCTCCCAAACCCGTAGCGGTACACTGTCTTGCCAGCGTCCCTACTCCACCCGGCCTTAAATATTGCACCCTTCTTATTTAGTAGGCCGCTGGTTTTGCCGAATGCGGTGCTGCCAAAGAGTTTGCTCTGCGTCCCCAGGAACTTCGATTTTGCCTGTACGTCCATAACTCTTGTCATGACTTTCATGCCAACCGCTGACTTAGAGGTCATGGCGCTCACAAGCTTACCCCCTGGGATAAAGCCCATAGCGGCTACGGCAGCACCAGCAACGTTTCCTTGTGCTAAGTTACCCGCAACAGCTACGCCCGCACAAACCATACCTATAGGTCCTGGGATCATCGAGGCAACGCTCGCTACTGCCGTCACGGCGTTAATCGCCTTACCTAGCCAGCCTCCGAATCCCCACTCACCTGTAAGGTCAAAGTCGTTTATTGGGTCTGGAGGATAAACGTAGTTGTTGGGTGTGCCGCCTGCTACAGGATCGACGCTAGTAAACCGGCCAAGGGTTGGGAGGTAGACACGTGCACCCATCTGTACCGGGGTAAGCGGGAAGTTAGTCTCCGTTAACTTTTCATGCTGGCCGAGCCAGCCGTACGAGGCCATGTCGGCGTTGGCGGGCAAGACACTGCCTTGGATGACATTGCCAAATGGGTCGTAGGTAAAGGCGCCCACCGGCCCGTTGCCAGTGCTAACATTAGCGCCGAGGGCGTTGAGGGTCAACAGCGTGTCGCCATGGATATTCGGCATGCTGTAGATGACCTTGTCGGCCAATTTGGGCGCTTGCGGCTTGATAGTCACCACGACACCGCCAGGCAACTCTAGGTTCTTTTCTAGGATAGTCCAGTCACCAGCACGAACGTAGTCGGGTGTATCGCCAGAGCCGGTAAAGCCGTAGAAGAATCCGCCGGTGCTTGCCCAATTCCAGTTAGTGATGTCGTCACTATAGCGGCCCATAATGCGGCCCTGGACGTCGCGGTCATAGTACATGGCCTTGCCGGTGCCGCTGCCGTCGTATTGCTCGAAGCCCCAGTTGCGGCCCGAGGCGTCGTAGCCCATGCGGAGCGGCGTACTGCCTGTACCTATTTGTGTGATGCCGCCGTGCGCATCGTATTGTACGCCATTGGCGGTTGGGTCACTGCTGCTGATTAGCCGGTCGGCGTAGTCGTAGCAGTAGGTAGTGGTAACGCCGTCTATGGTTTGTGAGGTACGGTTGGAATTTTTGCCGGAGTTGGGGTTCATGTTATTGGCCGTACCGCAGCTGGCATTTTGCGCGCCGAAGCCGTAGCCGTAGGTGTGCGGGCCGACAGTAGCGCCAGTTAGGCGCCCGGCTTTGTCGTAGGTGTAGGTCGTGGCTAGGCTGGATGCCGTGTTGCTGGTGTAGGTTACCACCAATTTTGGTGAGTTGGTCGTACTCTGGTCGGCAGAAACCGCTGTACGGTGGCCAAGGCCGGTCGCAATTACGGCCGCTGCGTTGCCGCTGGCCCAGCCAGGGCGGTTTACTATTTCTTGTACCAGCGTCTTTAGATCGGGGGTTTGAACCTTTGCGCCTACTGTCGGCCAGGCTGGTATGTTAGACCAGTTAACTGAGGCTGTTGTTCTGGGACGAGAACTAATATTACCCGTTGCTGACGTAAAGGCGCCAGCGGTATCGACAGCCTGCCCATTAAAAGTTATGTTCGTGGCTTCGGATTGTGTTTCGTCCACCGTTAACTCTAAATATGCCGAAGTAATGGTTGAACCTTGGGGTATATTGAGGCCTGCAAACCGCATACCAATAGTCTGCTTGTAAGGATCTGTGCTGGGGCAAGGTGTCGTCGCACTGTCACACGTTAGTTCAAGATCACTGCTGTCTAAATACATCTCACCGCTGGCATATTCTTCGGCGTCGTCTGTGCTGGCCGTAATTTGGCTGGTTGCTGTGCCCTGGGTAGATGACGAGGCTGTAGTGTCGCTGGTTATTTGGCCAGACTGGCTGCGGGTCACCGTGTCGGTAACCGGCGCCGTGGAACCGACTGCACCCTGGCTGGTTGCGAAGAGTTCAATGTCGTCGGTAATCAGGTAGCCTACCCTGTTAATCACATGGAGGGGCGAAACCTTGATGACGTCGGCTGGCGTGGTAAAGGAGTATGTGCTTTGTGTCCAGTTGCTGGCGGCTGCGGTATCCCCGAGCCAGCCGTATGTCAGCGAGCCGTCTGAGTGGGTATATTCCATAAATACCGACGACAGGGCTGACGACTTGTAAAAGTCCCTGAAAGTGTAGCTGGTGTTCGGGCTGGCTGCCACTGGACTAGCATCGTACCATTTGGCATCGCCATCGGTGTAGCTGGTCATATCGACCCTTAGCGCATGCGAACCAGTGTGGGCGTCGCTGACGTAGCTAAAGCTGGCGCTGTTGTTGCCCCATTGCCCTTGCTGCCACGAATATGGCTGGGTCGGATCGCCAGCAGCATGTTGCTCAAACGAAAGATTTTGCAACAAGTTACCAGGTGACATTGTCGATGAGCCTGGCGCATAGGTCAGCACATTCTGTCGGCCTAAATTGTCGCGTGCGACACTCAGCTGGGCCTGACCAGCATCTGGATAGACTACGTGGTCGATACGACTGTATTGGTCGTATACGACGTGGGCGTAGGTGACGCCGTCGAGTTTTTGGTCGACCAAACGATCGTAATCGTCATACGTAAGAATCTCTGCGCCGAGGGGGCCGCTACGGCCGATCAGACGACCATGAGAGTCGTAGGTGCTTGTTGTCGTGTCGCTGTGGGCGTCTGTATAGCTGACTGTTCGGCCCAACAAGTCTGTCGTTGTGACGATTGCGCCATTGGCATCGGCACTACTGGTCGAAAGCGGGTTGCCGCCAACGGCGTAGTTGTTGGTGGTAGTGCGGCCGTGTTCGGCGCCGAAGTCAGGAATCACCGTAGTCAGGACGCGTTCGCGGGCGTCGTAGGTGGTGCAGGTCCAGGCGTCCTGATTAAAGCGAGTGGCGACCACCTTACCTGTGTCGTCGTAGACAGTCTCGGTAGTGCGGCCGGTTTGCGGGCCGGAGCCATCCGGGTCGGCCTCGGTTTTAAGCCGCAGCTGTCCACCTTCTCTGTACGAAAGGCTTGTGTTGCAGGGGTTAACGGTAGGATCGGCGGGCGTACCATCAGCCTTTAGTGTCGGATAGTAGACAGAGCTAGAGGTGCCGCCGCCGGGCAAGGTGCCGCTAGTCTGGCGCAAGAAAGTGTCCGCTGTTGGGGTTGTAGCCCGCGGTTCGTATGTGGCGGTACCGGTCAGGTTTAGACCGGCTGGGTCGACGCTGGTACTTTGGGCCAAGCCCAGTTCTGGACTACTGCCGTAGTTGGTAGTACTGGCAACATCGCCAATCGTAGCATCGTAGACCTTGGTCGAAGTAGTCAGACTGTAATCCGGTGACAGCATGCCCGTGTAGTGGCTAGTGCCGAGACCGTTGTTCGTGTCGGTAATACCGGGCCCAGCCAGCCAGAGCTCCAGGCCGCCGGGATTGCCAGTATGACCATAGTCGAACCTAAAACGGAACAGTTTGCTGGCGTCACTCACGGTAAATGTACCAGTCAGACGGTTTTGGGCGATGCCCTCGGTGATAGTCCCCCAGTTACTTAAGACCTGGGTGTCATCAACCGTTAGCCGGGCACCGTCGTCGGTCCAAAGGTTAAAGGTGTAGGTGCCGGTAGCCGGGAACTTGATCTTGCCCGTGGCACTAAATCCGTAGCCGTCCATGCCAGCGTCTGGCGTTATAGGGGTTGTTGTATTGATGAAATTACGTCCCAGCCATGCAGTATCAGCGCTCCCGCTAAAACCAGTGCTGTGGAGTTTTGGCGCGCCCCATAGGACGCCACCATTTGTTGACTTGTAGTTGTACCACGACACGGCCGGACCAACGATGCCTTCGTCGTAACCGGTGTCGGTACGTGGCACCTGCGAAGCGTAGGTAGACAAGGGCGTACGGTCTGTATTGAACCATGCGCTTGGAGCGGGGCCGTAATTTTGTATCGGACGATCATCGGCATCGTAGATAGTTGTGCTCTTGAGACCGGTGGCATCAGTCGTGCTGTAGAGCAAATCCTTGACGGCGTCCCATTCCTGGGCGGTGCTGTTGCCGGTTACGGCAGTATCCTTGGTGGTGCGGAAGATGCCATCGTAGTCGATTGCCCGGGTAAAGCCATTGGGTTCAGCGTCGCCCACGACGTGTTCGCGGGTAACACCAACACTGGGCGCGTTAGGGTAGCCGTAGCCCAACACCTCTTCGGTCGTCCAGCCCGAAAGCGAGGTGGCCGGGTATTCGAGTGTGTAGCCGCCTGAGTTCAACCGAGCGTACGGTACAGTAGCCGCCCCGGTCGGTTGGTCAAAAAAGTAACCAAGCGTTTCGATTTTTGTGTTGCCTAGACAATTGATGTCTGCAGTGGCAAAGAACGTGCCGTTCGCCCGCTGACAGTTATAGACAGCATGTGTGCCGGTCTGTGAAGTTTTGGGTACTGCCAACATACGCCAAGCGTTCATGTCAATCGTGTTCTGCAAAGCCGTGGCCGTGGTCGAGATGTGGGTGGTGACTGGGCTAGTACGGTACAGGCGCCAGATATCGTTGGTCGAACCTGGCAAGTATTCGATGGTTTGCTGCTGCCTAGCGGCACCAGCCGTGGCGGCTGGAGAGGTAACACTATTTGCGCGACCCAGGGCATCATATCCAATCTGAGTTAGCACAGAATCGTCATTGGCCCGCACTCCTGCGGCAACTACGTCATTCGACAAACTGTCGCGGACAGCAACCATCCGGCCCAAACTGTCATATTGGAAGTCGGTAATGTCGTTGCCGGGTTTTTGGACGCGTGCCAGCGTGCCTGCCGAATAGTAGAAGTACGTGGCACGGCCGTCGTTAGTTTTAACCGCACAGAGCATACCGAGCGGTGGCGCGGCGTCAAAACCGCCTGGCGTACCCCCGCAGTTCGCATCACCGCTGTAGTAGACCTGGGCGTAGCGGTTAGCATCAACACCGTCAGCAATTTTGATGATATGCGCTGGACTACCGCTATAAGTGTACTGCAGAGCAGCTGGTTTACGATCGTCCAATGGATTAGTGACAGAGCGTAACTCACCGCTGGGCTCGAATATGTAGGTGCGGCCATCGGTGTCGGCCAATGTGTATGTGCCGTCGGCATTGCGGATGAGCTGGCCGTCTTCGTTAACTGGCGGCTTGTAGCTACCCATGGTCGAACCCGGCTGCCCATTCCAAGTATAGGTATGAACATCGCCGCTGGAATCGGTGAGCGTGGCTGTGCCATTCGTTACTACTATACGGTCATAATTAAGGTCGCCGTCTGGGTCTATGCCTAAACTCCAGCCACTCGGCACAACTTGCGCTTTGGGGCTAAGCCAGGATGAAGGCACGATCTGCTCGGGCATGGCCGTACCATTCACGCCCTTTACATACAGGTTCATGGATGCGCCACCGCCGGAATCGTACATATCAACCATGATTGGGTACGTGCCGGCAGGCAAAGTGACCACAGAACCGTATACCAGCGAGCAACAGGTACCCCAGTTGTCAAGCACGCGAGTACCGTTCACACTAATCCGGCTACCGTCATCTGCTGACGTCCCAAACTGGTAGCTACCAGTGGCCGGCAGGGTAACATACCCGGTCCAGCGAGCCATAAAGTCAACTGCGCCGCCGGGTACCGGCGAGCCGGTACCCCAGTTAAAGCTAAGTAGTGGGTCGGTCCTGCTGAGGAATGGGGTTTTGGGGGCAGCCGCGTCCAGATTGTGCGTACCGTCGTCGGTGTAGTACTTACCAAGCAGCCCGTTGTTCTGATCTATAGGGCGCGCGCCAGTTTGCAACCATGCCTGAGGTACCACTTGTTCGGTCACGGCGCCTTTTACATAAAGTCTGGCATAGGCGGGGCCAGTGGCCTCGGTGTGTTCTACCAGTATGGGTACGACTTGACCGGCAGTCAGGCTGACGCTTTTGGTCATGTCGTAGCATGGGCTAGTACCGTAACAAGCCTGGCTATACTGTTGCTGCCCGTTTACGCTTATAGACATGCCGTCGTCGTTCGAGCCACCAAAGTAATAGGTACCGGTGCTGGGCGCGACAAAGTAGCCGCTCCAGCGCGACGAGAAGTTGTCGGCGTTTACGATGCCGGCCGATGGCGAGTTCACGTCCCAGTTAAAGTTCACATTTTTATCTACTCGGGTCAGCGCTGATGCGCCGCTTTGCGTGGTGTTATTCCAGTACTGTCCTACAAGACCGGGGCGTGAGCGCAGCGGTGAGTTATAGTCTAGCGATACGCCCAGGGATCCACCGAGGGCCGCCGAATCATGGCTGCTGATGTCGGTGCTCAGATTACCAGTTGCCAGGTCAACGCTCACCGGGCCGACCGTGTCGGCAGATTGGGTTTTGTCTTTGCCCCGACGCAAATCAATCTTAAATGGAATTGCTGCGCTCGGCGCACTGTATGCATAGGGGTCCCGGCTGTAGGCGTGCAGGTAATACTGCGTGCCGTCTTGTAACACGCCGTCTGGCACGGTCCACTGGGTGCTGTTCTGGTCACCGGAGTTAATAACGGCACCGGTCTCGCCGTCCGATCCAGTAGCAATGCGGAAATAGTACTGCACGGGGTCGCCGTCGACGTCACCAACAGGATTTAGCTGGAAACTGGGCTGAGTATCAGTAAAGGTCTGGCTAGGCTGCGGGGTCACGACCGAAGGCGTTGCGGGTGTGGTGCTGTAATTAAAGGCCATGTAGGTCAGGTCGGGGTCAAAACCTTTCCAGGTTGTGTTGGCAACTTCATCGCCACGAATAATAAACCAAGCGCCCCAGTCACCAGCGTCAATGCGACTCTGCAACAAGCTGGTCATATCGACGTCCGCTGCGTAGTTGATGGAAGCGTACTGCGTAGGCGCGTTGCCGTCGATACAGTTGTAGCCAACACAGTTGGCGTGCGAGATCCAGAAGTTGCGCGCCCCACTCACACCTATGAGCGACGTGCGGTTGGCTTGCTGCATATGCATGCTGGCGTTCAATAGCACTTTGCCCTGCAACTGGCCAAAGTCGACCCGGAACGGTGTACGCCAGTTCCTCCAGTAGGACTGCAGCAGTGAACCGGCATTCATGAAACACGAGCTCGATGAGCACACCGTACCATCCGATTTGTAGGCAGTGTAGTTGTAGCTGACGTTGCCGGTGCGACCCCATGTAGGGTCGATAACTACAGGGAAATCGGCAGCGGCTTGCTGTTTCAGCCAACTGCTGTCGAGGTTTATAGAGAGGGTACCGTTCTTGTAGGTCTGGGTGATGACGTTGTCGCTAGTAGGGCCGCTTTGCTGCAACGAAACCGACAACGGCGCCAACGACTGCTTGACACCCTCGATGTCGAAGCCACCATCTTTGTTGGCTTTTAGATTACCCCCGCTGATGTCGTAGGCAAAGTTGGTAGTGGCTTTAGCTGATTTGAGGATGATTTCCTCTTTTAGCATATCAGCCTTTACTGTGTAAACTACGTCGGCGCCTGCCCATAGATCGCTGTAAGTTATCGTCTGGACGCCATTTTTGGTCTGGATGGTCGGGACGACGCTGTTGGCACCTTGTGGTCGGAAGGCCAAATTTTTGCCATCGGCCTCGATTCGGACCATACCAACTGGGTCGTCGCTGGCAGCAAAACGGGCCTGCCAATCGCTGGCAGCCAGCTTATAGGTGTTTAGATTCTGTAGTTTGCCCTTTATGCCGGCAATCATTTTCCCCAGAGTGCTCGTGCTGTCGGCAGCGTTGTCGTCCTCCACCAGGGTGTCGTCTATTTTCTGCCATTTGCCATCAACTTTGTAATTGATACGCGTTAGGTAGTTTCGGACTTCGGCCTGGCCATTGCCTAAGTCGAACGTTTCAGAGTTGGCCGTCCGTTTGCTACTGATTTCGTCGTGCTTGGGCTTAGGCTTTTCCATTGGCCCGCTAAGCGGCTCGCCGGAATTCACGGCAGACATGGGGATGGGTCCCGTGTTGCCAACGGCATCGGCGGCAGGGGCATGCTTGGTGGGTACGGCCGGCAATGGACCGGCAAAATCGGTCTTCATTTTGGTCTTATCGTCAACGACATTCTTGTGTTGAGTAGTAGGGTTAGCCGGGCGTGTGGCAGCATAGGCCGACATCGACGGCACGGCGGCACTAACAATCAGCACGAGCATTAAAAACAGCGCCGATAAGCGCTGTGCAAATACGCGTGCCTTGGTGATTAAGAGGTTTTTGAGGTTTCTGTCAGGATCAAAAGATAGTCGCATGTCGCCCCCGCTGATGTTTTATGTGTGTTTTCGCTTACAATATACCATGCCTTTACTGAACAAATAATTAACTATTGTTGTGATAAAATCTGCGACTTGACCTGCGGAGTGGAAAGGTCACGCGTGGTACGCATGACGCACTTTCTCTCCAACACCTTTTGGGGTGGCTGGGTATTTGCACGCAAAGTTTCGATTGCTGATTTTACTCTATTGCGTACCCTACTCGAATGCTTCCGTGCTTGTTCTTTACCTTCGTGATGGTCAGCTTTTGTATCTCAGCCAGACTATGCACATGCGTACCGCCACACGGAACGGCAAAGTCAGCAAATTGCACAACTCGAATAGGTTTATTAGTCGGCAAATTAGTGGGGACATGGCGGCAGAGCTGTTTTAGCTCGTCATATTCTACAAAGTGGCAACTGACTGGCAAGTCTTGCGCGATTAACTCATTGGCCACTGCTTCAATTTTAGTTTTTAATTCTTCCTGGTGTTCTGGGTCGAGTTCACCATCGTATTCTACATATGGGCTGTCAGGAAAGTGATAACCTTTACCTGGCATCCAACCTAGGCCTAGTTTGGTGACGGCCATATCAACAAGATGTCCGCCAGAATGCAGGCGCGCGTTGAGCTTTCGGCGCTCGCCATCTACTATAATATGCACGTCTTCGCCCTGCATAAACGACTGTCCTTCAAAATGTCCGATGTGTAATACGTCACCGTCAAGAAAGCGAACTTCTTCAACGATAAACTTGGTGTCCCCGCCTTGAATTACGCCCTTGTCATATGGCTGACCACCGCCCTGCGGATACAGAATTGTCTGGTCGAGATACACGACATCACGTCCGTCTTGTTTCTCCATGCGCTCGACGTAGGCGTCGGCCTCTAGGTCGTACATGTGCTCCAGATAAGATAGTTTTGTGCTCATAGAGCTGTATGATACTCTTATGGTATAGAGTTGTCAAATATTATGACAGCGTATACAATAAACCTCTATTGACAAGATGTTAATATTTGTCTATAATTCTGACAACATGAGCGAATACACGAGCATACTTGAGCAATTCGGCCTCTCTGACAAAGAGAGCGCGCTATATGTTGCGTTACTCGAATTAGGCCAAGCCGATGTCGCACCCATTGCAGCCAAAGCCGGCGTCAAACGCTCGACAGCATACTTATTACTGGACGCGCTGAAAGATAGAGGCTTCGTTAGTTTGCAAGATGGCACTGGCCGCCAGTATCGGGCGGAAGACCCGCGCAAGCTGCTCGCTTACGAGAAGACCAAAGTATCTCAGCTAGAAAAAGCCTTGCCCGGCATGCTCGGGCTAGCAAGCACAAGCGAACTCAAGCCAGGTACTCGTTTCTTCTCGGGCAAAGACGGTATTAAGGCTGTATATGAAGAAAGCCTATTGCAACCGGATGGTTCGGAAATGCTGGCAATCGGTAATGCTGAGGCTGTTGAACGTAGTATAGAGGATTTTCAAGACTGGTATATAAAGCGCCGCGCGGAAAGTGGCATATTTATGAGAGCGGTCATTCCAGCAACACCCGAAGGATTGAAAGTCGCTGCCCGTGATGCCGATGAGCTGCGCGAAACGCGCTTGCTTGAACCAAGCGACTTCACTGAGCCAGTTGAGTTAAATATCTATGGCGATAAGGTGTCGGCCGTGTCTTTTGTAGAGAACGAACTTATCGGCGTGATTATCGAGAGCAAGGTGCTGGCGAACGTACATCGTCAGATGTTTGAACTCCTTTGGCGTAGCGCAAAAAAACAGATCGAAACAAAAACCCCACGTTCGTGAGGTTCTGGTTTTGGTGCACTTGACGCACTTTCTTTCCGACACATACTAGCGTGGTTAGACGAATGAGTCGAACTACTATGTCAGGGGAGCTGACAAGGCAAAGATAGCTTCGGCAGTGCTCGATGCCAATAAACCAACGTGTTGTGCTAAATCTTCGAATGCAGCCCGGTCCCTGGGAGGTTGCGTAACGGGTATCTCGTACGTACCGAGATGGTCATGGGTAGGAATGTCATTTGCCGCACGCTGCCCTACAAATACTACGATCCTATCGCAATGGATTTCTGGCGAGCATGGCCTATTCTGTCGTTCCCTACCTGGATAGCACTCAACGATCAAACTTTTCCCGTCAGGACCATACTTCGAAAACCGAACGGCGTCGCCGGCCATTTGCTGGGTATGATCCCACTTAATTGTTTCAGCCACGTAAACTCCTTCATTTACGACATTACTATAACCTATTGCTACGTCGAACTATTAACCTACCTCCTAAAACCTCCGAAAAAGCAAAAACAGGCCAATTAGTCCAACACCAACGTAGCCTGTTTTTGCCTTAGAAATGTATTTTCTCAAATGGTGCACTTGGCGCACTTTGTTTCCAACACCTTTTGGGGTGGGTGGATAAGCTTACCCTCGCAGGCGCGCCATCGACCCAGGTCTTTGGCTCTCTGGGTCGCAATCGGCTCAGAAGCGCCGTCGGAGATTAGCTCTTCGGCCTTCGCCGCATCCCATAGCCAACTATGTGC
>CAZDTZ010000009.1:0-45839 GCA_964508535.1 uncultured Candidatus Saccharibacteria bacterium | reverse complement strand
CCCTGCTCTTCCATGGCTGTTGCCACGGCCTTGCGCGCCTGCATGACGTCCATGCCTGCGAAACGCCCGGCAAAGTGGTTGAGCGTGCCATCGTGGTTAATGATGCGCTTAACGGGCAGATTGTGGCGCTGAGCCACTTCCCAGTCGTCAAACGAGTGCGCTGGTGTGATCTTCACAACGCCTGTACCGAAGTTAGGGTCGACAAAGTCGTCGGCAATCACCTGTACGTCAAACGGGCCATTAACACCTTCGACCGTAATGACCTGCCCCACGTACTTTTTGTAGCGCTTGTCATCTGGATGGACGGCAACGGCAGTATCGCCAAACTTCGTCTCCGGCCGCGTTGTTGCCAGCGTAAACGGCCCGTACTTGATGTAGTACAGCGGCGTTTTGCTCTCTTTGTAGACAACTTCGATGTCCGCAAAGCCGGTGCGGTGGAAGGTGCAGTAGTTTACCAGGCGTTCACCACGGTAAATAAGCTTCTCGTCCCACATTTTTTTGAAGGTGGCGTACGCTTGTTTGACGATCTTTTCGTCGAGCGTAAAGGTAAAGCGACTCCAGTCCACCCCTGCCCCAAGGCGGCGTAATTGTCCTTCGAAGTTAGCGCGGTTTTCGGCCACAAAATCCCACATACCCTGGTAGAGTTCTTCTCGGCTAAAGTCGAAGCGGCTCTTCCCTTCCTTGGCCAGGCGTTTTTCATACACTGCTTGGGTCTCGAAGCCAGCGTGATCGGCACCCGGGAGCAGCAATGCGCCGTCTCCCAGCAGCCGGTGGTAGCGCACTGCAATATCCTCAACACCCAGAGTTAAGGCGTGGCCAATGTGCAAGTTGCCATTGGCATTTGGTGGCGGGACGACGACGGAGTAGCTCTTGCCTGTTTTGTCTGCGTTTGTAGGCAGAAAGGCCTGGGATTTCTCCCAGAGCGCGTACATCTCGGCTTCGTATGCCGAGGGCTCGTACACTTTCGGTAACTTCATAGTCGTCCTCTTTTTAGTTGTAATACAACCTACAGCATATCACCTTGCGCGAGTATTTTCTACCTCTGTTAGAGCACGTCTATTCTGGCCTGTCGGACGAGGTCTACGTGCGGTCTTCCAAGGCAGGGTTTTCGTGCCCAAACATTTCACGTGTGAAACCATCCCAACGCAAACAGGACTTTTCGCATGAAAGTCCACACAAAGAGAGCCTAAATTGTAGGACATGGTCTTCTATCTCTCGCTGTTTTCTGTTTCAAAGTACTGTCCCTTAAGACCCTTTGACGGACTTTTTTATTTTTGACGAAATTATTATTTCGCGTGCATAAAATAGCGCACGTTGCCTCATCATGCAAGTACTTTTTTGAAGAAAATAAAAATCCTCAAAAGAATCTCAATGAGAGCTCGTTACATCGAGAGGTTAGGCACCGTTGTCAGCGTATAGGGATCAGCTTGCTCGGCACCGAGCGTAGCCTTAAAGCAACCCAATGTGGCGATCATCGCGCCGTTGTCCGTACAAAGCTTACGATCAGTGTATTCGATGGGGCAGGGGAGTCGGTCGGCCAGTTGGGTACGCAGGGCAGGGCTCGCCGCCACACCTCCGCCAATAATAACCGTCTTCGGCGACAATTCCTCGTATGCCTGCAACACTTTGTCGACAATCGTTTCACATGCCACACGGCAGAATGTTGCGGCAATATCAGCCTTCTGCGCGTCATTAAGCATCTCTGGTAGGCGAGAAGAAGGCAGGGAATAGTCTGCGCCCACTAATTCCTGAGCTAGTCGTAATACGGCGGTCTTTGGTCCCGAAAAACTAAAGTCGTACTTGCTACTCATCTTTGCTTTTGGCAATTTGTAGGCGTGCGCATTACCGACATCAGCTAGGCGTTCCACGTTCAGCCCGCCAGGGTATGGAAGGCCCAAAATTTTTGCGACTTTGTCGAAAGCTTCCCCGATGGCATCGTCTTGTGTTTGTCCCAAAAGATCATAATCAAAATGGTCGCGGAAATACACCAGCTGGCTGTGCCCGCCAGACACGATCACGCCCAGAATAGGGAACACCGGCTGTTTGCTGGGCAACTGCAGCCCTTCAAATGCAGGCGTGGTTTCGATAATAAAGTTCGCATACAGATGCGCTTCGACGTGGTTGATGGCGTACAGCGGCTTTTTTTTGGCGATCGCCAGAGTCCGCGCCGCCAAAACCCCAATAAGCAAACTGCCATTGAGGCCTGCACCGTAGGTAACGGCGATAGCGTCGATGTCGTCCCATGTGCAGTCGGCGTCGTCCAAAGCTTGCTGTACCACTGGCATAATCGCCTCAATATGGCTTCGCGCCGCAATTTCCGGCACCACGCCGCCATACTGAGCGTGTAGGTCCATGCTGCTGGCTACGACATTAGAAAGCAACCGCTTGCCGTCTTCGACAACAGATGCAGCCGTCTCATCACAACTCGACTCAATACCCAAAACTTTCATCAATTGTCAGCATAACATATTTTGCCATCTAAATCGCCGCAAACGACAGCTAAATTACCAATAAGCAGGGCGGTTTATCCCTGTTGCAAGATGCTTAAGTTACTCACGTAATATTATTGACAATAGCGTCTTATTATGCTAGTATGAACCTTGTAATCAAACAAAAACATATTAAAACTTACGTATCGTATCAGTAGAAAGGATACACAAATACCATGTCACACGAATCAATGAACGCAGCACCTGTAGTGCCAAACGCCTACGTGGAAGTACGTCCTATGGGCGCCACTGCAGAATATACTGCACCCGGGACTGTATTCACCGGTGAGAACGGTGCACTCGTGCCTTACGCTCCTGCATCCACAGAAGTAGTTGCACACACTGCTCCAGAAGCATCTGCAAACCCTAATCAAGAAGGCTCAGACGCTCTCGCAGCATGGCGCGTTGCAAACGGCCACAAAGAAAACCTGAGCGACATGACCGGCGCTGAGCTGGACGCATACATGAAGGACAAGTATAATGCTACGGACGACCAAATTCGTCGTTCTCAGATGACGCCTGACGAGGTTCGTAAAGAACAAGACGCTAAGGCTCTCGAAGGACGCAAGGCCATAGCTCTTGAAGGACGTAAGGACGCTAGGGCTATCGAAGCAGCCAAGCCTAAGCGCACTAACCCCGCCGAACTTCTTAGCGGTGCAAGTCAGTTCGCAAAAGACAAAGCAGCATACGAAGCGCAAGTTGAACTTGAAGACGAGAGTCGCCTTAACGAAGCTCGCAAAGAAATAACCGAACGTGAGAAGCGCCTTGCAGAAAACCGTAGTGACGCTGACAAAGCTGTACGCGCTGCTCGCGGTTACGAGGACGAAGAAGTAGAGCCACCCTTCAAGATCACCGACAAGCGCCACAGTGCCCGCAAGAAGCCCGAAGGTGGTGACGGTGGCGATGACGGTGGAGACAAAGCCCCCGTCGACAAGAGCGAAAAGCAAGCAACCAGCGACGAAATGGCTGAAGACCTTGGCAAGCGCGGTGGCCTCAACAAGAAGGAAGCCAAAGCCCTTAAAGACGCTCAGGAACGCTACACCCGTATCGCTGCACGCCGCGACGCTATCTCTACCTTCGCTAACTCTAGCGACAAGAACAAAAAGGGTAGCAGCGAAAAACTTATGGCTGAAGCCCAAGCAGAGCTGCTAGAGCTTCGCCAGGGAGCTCGCGCAACAAAGCGCAAGGCACTAGAAAAGCTCGACAAGTACTCAAAGGACGAAATCGACGCCTTCTTGGCTGCAGATGACACCAAGTTTGTCATCAAGACCAGCAAGAAGATTACCGACAAGGAAATTGCTAACTTCGAGAAGAAATTGCCCAAGGATGGCTTTGCACGCAAGGCTGTTAACAAGTGGAAGAGCTGGGGCAAGTACGAACTTAAGAAGGACGGTACTTACAAGCTCAACAAGGCTGGTGAACGTATTGTGAAGCCTCGCGGCAAGCGTGCTGCAAGCTTCGCAAAGAAGGCTGGTTTAATTGTCGGCCTCACAGTGGCAGGTAGCTTCCTGTTGCCAAGCACAGTAGTCACAGCGCCTGTTCTATACGGCGGATTGTACGCCGGTAGGACAAAGGTCAACCAGATGGCTGAGCGCGTCGACCGCGCCAAGGCACGTCACGCTCGCCTTACGGAATACTTCCAGAGCGACGCTGGCTTGCAAGCTAGCCGTAAGACTGGTAACTACGTCGAGAACGCGCTTAACGAGACATCTAATGACGTCAACAAGTACGTCACCCACAACCGTCGCGTTCTGGGTCTCGGTACGCTCGGCGTTGCCGCAGCTTCGATGATCCCACTCGCAATTCAAGGTGCTGAACACGCATTCGGTGGTCACCATGTTGCCGCTCACCACAACGTTCCAAGCCACACTGGCACAGGTCACCCTAGCGGCGGTGGTCACACCGGCGGTGGTCACACGGGCGGCCACACGACCAACGTGAACACTCACCCATGGACAGTGGCTCACAACATGAACCACCTCGACAAGCTGCACACCAACGAAATGGCTGATATCCGCCACGTAATTGACACACAGAATGCTCTTGGTCACCACTACGCATTGACCACGTTACACAACGGTAACCAGATCTTGGTCGAGAACGGTCGCTCAACGGCTGCTGCTACCCACGCATTCAACCGCGCGCTGATCGACTACATGAACACGCTTAAGGGTTAGTCTACCCTGACAAGTGGCTGAGGCTGCCGAAACAGTGGCGCCTCAGCCAATCAAGGTCTACAATAAAAACGAAGTAACACAAAAAGGAACAAAGCTATGACAGCACAAGAAAGCATCAACAACCTCATCCGTGAGCTCGGCATCGACAAATTGCCCGAGGATGACCAATCTGAAATGCTTGAAAGCATTATCGAGCAATTGGACGAAAAGGTAAGCATGCGCTTAGCAGAACGCCTCACCGACCAACAGTTCGAACTTTACGAGCACTTGATGGACGATGATAGCGATGCTGCAACAGCAGACCTCAAGCAACTAGTTCCAGACTACGACGAAATCGTCGCCGACGAAGCTACAAAGCTTAAGGAACAAATCAAAGGTATGATGCCATAAGCATACCTAACGACTACATCGTTAAAATAATCCCGGAATAAACCCCGGGATTATTTTTTGTGTAAGTGCTACGATAAACGGTATTAATTGACAATATGTAAAGTTTATGCTTAAATGTAGTCCGAGTTTATCTTAAAAACACACATTGCCATGATAGAAACCACACTTGCCAAACCAGTCCAACTAGATCGCCTGCAGCCAGTGCCTGACCAGCGTATTGTACCCCGTGCTGGTGACCACGAAGATTATATTCCTGCGACTGCGGGCGATTATCTGGAGCTACAGCGCCAAGCCAACGGACTGGAAGTAGAACCAGTCAGCATCAACTACGAAGGTGATGCGACATACGGCTACTTCACGCCAAGCGGTGAGCGCGTCGCAGATGATATTGCCTTGCTGATGAAGGAAAAGGCTGACCCGCGTACGTGGGTGCGCGACGTTGCTACCGAAGAACTCATGCTCAAGGCCGCCAAGGAACTTGAGCGCCACCGTCGCGTGGACCTCTTTGGCCTTCGGCAACGCATGGGTGACAAAAAGTTAGGTCGCGCCGAAGAAGTGCTTGTCACGGCTAACTTGGTTGACGATGTCGGCAGGCTTAACGCGCCGTTGCTGCGAAGTCTTGCTGGGCTGAGCCAAGTGTCGCGCCGTCAGCTGGAGATGCAGGGTGTAGATGTTGATAAGCTAGTGCGTGAGCGAACGAGAATGATCGGTAAGGCGTCAGTTAAGGGCGTTGTGTACGCCGAGCGTGTGATGGGTGCTACGCCGGAGCAAACGCTGCTTAATCTTTTATCCGACCCACGGGTCAATACAGAGGCTGATATTGCTGGCGTGTTGTTCCCTGAGCAAGTCGGTGGAACGATTGTACACGGTAAGCTGAAGCTGAGGCACCACGGCCAGTTGCAGGGACGCCAGTTTGACCTCAATAAGTTGACCAATGCGCAAAAGGCAGAGGTGAAAACGTATGTTAAGAAGTTGGAAGCGGTTCGTGGCCTCGAGAGGATGGCACGAAGCGGGGCTAAAAAGAACTACCAAGAAGGTATGCCCCCTATCACCGAGATTGCAGACACACTGTATCCACCCACTCGAGTTGATACAGAAGAGGGTGTGCGATACCGCTCACAGCCCATAGACCGTGAACGCCAGGAGGTACTAGATACTGTGCAGAAACGTTTGGCCATTGTGCGTAGTGAAGAACTGGCACGCCCACGAAAGGGTGACGCTTTGCAGCGCTACGCCACGCTTTTTGGTGAACGGCTGAAACCGCAAGAGTTAAAGAAAGGCGTTCGAGAGCTGGGCACAACGGCCTTGAACGTGGTAAGAGAGGGTGCGCGTCATGGTGTAGAGTCGGCGAGCGATCTAGCTGCGAGCATTCCGCGGCGTGCGTGGATACGTGCGCAAGATGTGCTTCATGGCAGACGATCGTTGCGTGATTATTTTCGGCCAGTAGAAGAAGATGGTCGGAGGCACCTCGAGCCAGTGCGTGCGGGTGCCGCGGCATCGCTCGGCGTTCTAGCCGTGGTATTGGGTGCCTATCTTTCGACCAAGTCTGGCCGCATCCCATCAGTGCCAGCGGATGTTAAGATGGGTGGCTTCGACATGTCCGGTGTTCTGAAGGACGCAGCGCAGCACACTTCCAGACACTAAATAGGCCAAGTTTTGGACGCTTGGCAAGTGCGGTCGTATACTGGCGGTATGCGTACACTCATCAAAAAGCTTGTTCCCCGAAATTTGTTTCGTAAAATTGAGCCGTATGGCCATTTGGGCGAGGCCATGCTACGCCAGGCGCAAAACGGATTTCCAGCGCGCGGCCTCAAGGTAATTGGCGTGACCGGCACCGACGGCAAGACCAGCACCTGCACGCTCATTACCCAGATGCTGCGCGAGAACGGCTACAAAGTTGCCATGATGACCACGATCTCTGTGGACTACGGGGATGGCAAGGGTGCGCGGCCAAATCCGACGCGGCTGACGACGATGGGCGTGGGCTCGTTACTGGCGCGTATTAAGAAAGTTAAGGCCAGCGGCGCCGAGTGGCTTGTGCTGGAAACGACGAGCCATGCCCTGGCGCAGCACCGGGTGTGGGGTATTCCGTACTCGGTGGCCGTAATGACGAACATCGGGCACGAACACCTGGATTACCATGGCACGTTTGAGCGCTACCGCGCTGCCAAAAAAATGCTGTTTCAGCAAACCAACCGTAACCGTGCCGGGCTGCAGGTGGGCATTGCCAATGCCGACGACCCCAGCGGTGCGCTGTTTGCTGCGGCCGTCAAAAATCCGGTGCTATACGGCGTCAAAAAGGGTAATCTGCGCGCACACGACATTAAGCTGACGCCCGCCGGCAGTAGTTACACCGCCAAAATTGGCGACGACACGTATCACATTACCTGTCATTTGCCGGGTAGCTTTAACATATACAACTCTTTGGCGGCCGTAGGCGTTGGGCGGGCCATTGGGCTGACGCCGACACAGGTCGAACAGGGCATCGCCAGCTTGCATAGCGTGGAAGGCCGCATGACGCACATCGACGAAGGCCAAGACTTTACGGTGATTGTAGATTACGCACACACGCCAGAGAGCTTCGAAAAAGTGTTTAAGGAAGTGCGGCCGATGGTAGGCAAGGGCGGGCGCCTGATTGCGCTCTTTGGCTCGGCTGGCCTCCGCGACGAAGCCAAGCGCGCCATGCAGGGCAAGATAGCTGGCCGCGACTGTGACATCGTCATCGTAACCGAAGAAGACGACCGCGACGCCGACGGCCAGAAAATCCTTGACCAAATCGCTGGCGGGGCAGAGCTGGGCGGCAAAACTCGCGGCAAAGATCTGTTGCTGGTGCACGACCGCCCGCAAGCAGTGGAAGCGGCAATCCAGATGGGCAAAAAAGGCGATATTATTATGCTGCTCGGCAAAGGGCACGAGAAGTCCATCCTCAGCAACGGGCCAAAAGCCGCAGAGCTGCGTCACCTGCAGCAAGACGACACAGACCCCCAGCGCGTGGTCAAGCACGAGTACGACGAGATCCTGGCAGCACACGACGCGCTCAAAAAGCGTTTCAAGAAGTGATCGGCCGGTATATTATGCTGGTGAATTGACAGAGCAACATGTTTATGCTTAAATGTATTTGTCTAACTAAAACAAATACAAAAATATGCATCGCGAATACCGACAACTCACTACAGGGCAAATGCACCCAGCGCAAGTTCCTTATGAGCTTCCTACCGTGGGCGTTGCACCAAGCGAGGCTGCACGTCCTGCTACGGACAAACTGGCTGAAACGCGCCTTACTCCTGCTGATTTTGAATATGCGCCGCATGTCACGGAGTACCTTGGTGGCGCCGTGGGCCGGACCACGCTGGAATTAGCAGCTGTTAGCGCGCGAGCAGAAGATATGATGCTACCGCCTCCAACGGGCCCGCGTGGCTACGTAGGCCGTCACCGTGCGGTAAAACTGGCAGCTCAACCACGACCAGCTCATGCGGCGAAAGCTTTTCGCCCTGCACACGCACAGTAAGCGTCCTTTACTTCAGCAGAGTTTTATGCTATAGTTAAATTAACTAATCGGTACCAAATTTATGACTGCAAGTCCTCGCAAAGAGCGTTCAGACCGTGAATCTCCAGGTTGGGAATACCACAACCCTGCCATTAGCGTTGGTGATCCCCGCAACTCACATGAAGTTATTGGCCAGGACGGGCAGCGGCGTTTTTTTTGGATTCCTGGCCCTCACGACAAGGCGCTTGCCCTGCTTGCTGGGTGGGCAAAACTTCCGCATGGTGTGACGCGCGACAGAGGAATGATTGTACTGCCCGGTACTGCCCGGAGCGCTGCAAATGTATTGAGTGGTGTACCGGCCTGGTCGACCGAAAAAGATGAGGTGCTGAAGTTTATGGCTGGCTATGCCAATGCAGCTTACGGACAATTTGGAGCGCCTGACGTTAGTTTATCACTTGACACCGTTGCTATATCGAGAGGAGATGTGCCTAGTTTCATCGTGCCTCCACACCAAGTCGACCCTGAACCAGCTTCGGCACACCTCTGGCTTGATGGTTTAGTGTTCGACCTTAGGCAGGTGTTAGTCGGCGATACGCGTCAGGATGATCTTATCCAGGGATTTGTAGGCCAGTTAGATCCACGAATACTGCAAGGAACTCCTTATGACACGTGAACGTTTTGCAGGACCAGCCCCAGAAGCCCTGATGGCCTCAGCGTCAGAAGGCGACCAAGAGGAGCGCCAGCGTAGAGCGTTGAGTGCGGTATCTCAGGCGGCTCGCATGCTCGGTCGTCAAATACCTGTGCTTTCGGGGGAGCGGGGCATTCAAGAGATGCCAGGTCTGTATGTGATTGACCCAGAAGTTCGAGCTAAGGGAGGCATTCGTGCTGCTAGCTTTCAAGTTGAACCCAAGATGCTTCGTGGTGCTGCCGACTCTGCTCATGCTGTTTTGGCAGGGGATATGTCCGTAACCTATGACAGTGGACAGGTAAGCACGACTCAAGTTGCTGCCAAATGCTTCCTAAAACGGGACTTTTTAGAACGGATGGATAGGGTTCAGCGTGAAGTGAGCATAACGCAGACTCTAGCTGCACGAGGCGATCTCGCTCTTGCCCCTATCGCCGTAGCGGTTGCGCCGGCCAACGTTGCCGACCAGGCTATTATTTTATTTACCCGATTACAGGAGGGTTTATATACTCTCGATGGTAACCCTTGGGGTCGTGGTTTAACGCCACGCAATATTGCAATTGCTACAGCTGCTGCTGGTGCCGTCGGTCACTTCAACGCGCAGGGAGGCGAGCATAAAGACGCGAAAATTAAAAACGTTGCGACACTTCCTTTTGGCCAGGCGGGTATGATTGATTTTGAAACCTCAGGCTGGTTTGATCCAACCGATCCCGCCCAAGCAGCCACTGCTGCGCACGCCGATTTGGGCTTACTTATGGATTCTCTTGGGCAGAAGGGCCTATTCCGTTCTCGTTCATATGGTACGCGTGACCAGAGCGAAGAAATTGCTGCTGCGGTCAGGGACATCTGCGAGAGGGGCTATTTGCCTGCCTGGCAAAGCGCACCGGCAGACGTACAACTTGCAGTCTACGACGTAGTCGGTGGTATTGGGCAATCTGTCGTCGACAGCAGGGCGCCAATGCCCGTTCCTCTCTAGGAACTTTCTTTTAGGTGCTTGACGGCGAGTTGGCACTCGGCTATAGTGAGTGCTGAAACTTAGCACTCGTTATTGCGAAGTGCTAACGTTCTATGAGGATACGTAACGAGGAGGATGTTAGATGAGCGTTCCAGTTCAACCACTTGCTGAATATATTGTTGTGCAGGCCGAGGCGGCTCAGACCAAGACCGCTAGCGGGCTGTATTTGCCAAACGGCTCGACCGAAAAACCGAAAATTGCGGTTGTAGTGGCTGTTGGCCCAGACGTTAAGGGCGTAAAAGTTGGCAGCCGCGTGCTGTACAAAAACGAGTACGACTCGACGAGCGTGAAGATCGACAAAGAAGAATACGTTGTTGTGGACTACAAAAACGTTGTCGCGATTATTAAATAAGTAGTCGTTAAATAGCAGGAGTTTTACAGATGGCAAAGAAAGTTTTTTATGACGAAGATGCCCGCAAGCGCGTGCTGGCTGGCGCCGAAATTTTGTACAATGCCGTAAAGACGACCATGGGGCCAAAGGGCCGCAACGTGGTGATTAGCAAAAGTTACGGCGCACCTACCGTGACGCACGACGGCGTGACTGTGGCCAAAGGCCTGGAAATTGCTGATGTGGACGACGAAACTTTGGGTTACAAAGTTGGCGCTGAGCTGATCAAGCAAGCGGCCAGCAAAATGAACGACGTGGCCGGCGACGGTACCACGACCGTCACGGTTTTGACGTACCACATCCTCAACGAAGCGAACAAATTAATTGCCGCCGGGCACAACCCGATGTTGCTGCGAAAAGGTTTGGAATCTGCTGCGCAGGACGTGCTGAGCAAATTAGAGGGTATGCGCGAAGACATCCAGGGCAAAAAAGGCCGGATTGCCGAAGTTGCCACGATTAGCGCTGGCGATTCCGAGATTGGCGACTTGATCGCCGAAGTTATGGACAAAGTTGGGCGCGAAGGCGTCGTGACTGTGGAAGAAGGCCAGGGTCTGTCGCTGGAAAGCGAAGTGGTGGAAGGCTTTACCTTTGACAAGGGCTTTGTGAGCCCGTACATGGTAACCGACACGGCGCGTATGGAAGCGGTCTACAACAAACCGGCAATATTGATTACCGACAAAAAAATTAGCTCGGTACAGGAATTTTTGCCGATCTTGGACAAGATTGCCCAGGCTGGCAAGAAAGACCTCGTGATTATTGCCGAGGACGTGGAAGGCGAAGTACTTGGTACGCTGATTTTGAACCGCCTGAAAGGCGTGTTTAACACCGTAGCGATCAAGGCGCCAGCCTTTGGCGACCGCCGTAAGGAGATTTTGGACGACATCGCGGTGCTGACTGGCGCAACGGTGATTAGCGAAGAAATGGGCTACACCTTTGATAACGCCGATCTGCACATGATTGGCTCGGCGCGCAAAGTGATCGTCGGCAAAGACGACACCACGATCGTGGAAGGCGCTGGCTCGGCTGCGGAAATCGCTGCCCGAGTCAACCAAATCAACGCTCAGATTGCTCTGGCAACCGACGAGTACAACAAGGGTGAGCTCGAGAAGCGCCGCGCTGCGCTCAACGGCAAAGTTGCCGTGATTAAAGTTGGTGGCGCCACCGAGACCGAAATTGAAGAAAAGAAATTCCGCGTTGATGACGCCGTGGCCGCAGTCAAGGCTGCGCTCAGCGAAGGCATTGTGGCTGGCGGCGGTGTGACGCTGATTAACCTGGCGACAACCATTACAGCTGGCCCAGCCGGCGACGACGATGACGCTGCGGTAACAGCAGGTAAGATGGTACTGAAGCGCGCGTTGGAGCAACCGTTCCGCATTCTGCTGTCCAATGCCGGCATTAATCCAGATGAGTGGCTGGCGCAAGTGCGCGCTGGTAAGCCTGGGTACGGCGTTAATGTTAACGACCCAACCAAGCTGGTTGACCTCAAAGCGAGCGGCGTTATTGACCCTGCACGGGTGACCAAAGAGGCGCTGTTAAATGCCGTGAGCATTGCTGGCACGAGCATGACCATGGGTGCGCTGATTGTAGAAGTTCCTGAAAAAACTCCTGCGGCTGCTGCCCCTGATATGTCCAACTTTGGCATGTAATGTATGCCTAAAAAGTTTTGCGCGGGCGCTTTGCGGGCGTAGAATAGTAACAAACAAACACGCCAAAAAGGCCGGAGAAATCCGGCCTTTTGTTTTGGTTTACGCACGCGAGGCGAGCGATTGGTGCTAGTCGGCGCCGCCGCCGTAGGCGCTGTTGCCGTAGCCGCGTGATACGCTGCCAAGCCGGTTACCACCGTGGCTTTTACCGGTCATCAGCTTCACAACCGAGCTGAGGCCAAACAAGGCGGCAACGCCAAAGCCTAATGTCGCCAAGAATTCTTGGCGCGTCATCTCTTTGTGCATGAGAACGTCGAGGTGTTTGTTCATGTTAACTCTTTTTGTTTGTATTTTTGTTTTAGATTACCGTAAGCATAACTATATGCCAGGCTTGCTGAGGCTGTCAAGCGGTCGAGGCTTTTGGGTTAGGCGATGTCTTCGCGGAGGCGGGTATAGGCTTGGCGGCGGCCGATGACGTCGTTGAGGTAGCGGGTTTGGCGACCACGGACAACAGGACGGGCAGCGCTTACTACGGGTGGGGTCCTGTCAGGCAAGACTTCCCCTACGGTACTCATTTCATTCCGTTCCGCAGGGGCTCCCCCATGCCTGCCACCCCGGCTCCCCGTAGGCCGCAGAATAGCCGCCGGTGTTTTGCTATTATCAACAATCGCATGTCCATTAATAGGGACGTGCAAGTCTATGACTACTTTTTTCGAGATCTGCTGCATTGGCTGGGTCGCCGCTCGGATTGTTTGGGGGTCGAGGGTTGCGGGTTGTGTGTTGGAGCGGGCGGCGATGGTTTGCTGGGCGGCGGCCTGGGCTTGTTGGAAGCGGGCGAGGCGTTCGGCGCGGGCGGCGTCGTCTTTTTCCATGAGTTCAACGACTTGAGGCGGCCGTTTTTTCTTGCGGTTCATGAGCCAGACTATCAAAATGCCGAGTTGATAGGTGAGGATAACTGGGCCGGAGAGCAGTAACTGGTCTTGTAGACGCGGCGATGGGTTCATCAGGCCACCGCCGATGAAGGCCAGCAAAATGACCCAGCGCTCGTACTTGAAGAGCGACGAGGGTTTGAGCGGCTTGATGCGGTTGGTGGTAATAATAATGAGTGGCAGCTGGAATAACAGCGCCGAGCCGAGCATGTAAATGGTTACGAAACCCATGTACGACTGAATGGTCAGCAGCGGGTGGATCTGGCTGGTGGTAAACTGGTGCAGTAAAAAGTGCAGGGCAGCAGGTAACCCAATAAAGTAGCCAAAGGCCATGCCACACAATGCCAAAACACCTGAGGCCACACTAGCCCAGGCGACGAAGCGCATGGCGTCTTTTTTGATGAGCGGCTCAATATATTTGAGGACTTGGAAGGCAATAACCGGTATGCTGAGCGCCACACCAACGTAAATACAAACGCGGAATAAAAAATCGACGCCGCCGCCAACAGAGGTATAAATGAATTGCTGATTGTGAGCCGGCTTTAACAAAGCTGCAACAACGTGTTGCTGTACGGAATAGGTAGCCGCGGCCCATAAACCAACAGACAAAGCTACGTAAAACAGACGCTTACGTAGTTCGTATAGATGCTCGATGAATGGTAACCGCTGATTTGGAAGAGGCTCAGGCCGATTGGCTTGGCTTCTCTTCGGTCTTTTTGTCATCATGCCCGCCATCGCTGCTTAGTCCTTTACGAAGCTCCTTCATAGAAGTCCCGAGGCTGCGCGACAGTTCTGGCAATTTGCGGCCGCCGAAGAGCAGCAATACAATTGCCAAGATGATGATCAGCTCTGGCGCTCCTAGATCGAGGAATGCAAAAGTGTTCATAATTACCCTCACTTTGTTATGTTAACCAAGTGTATGATACCATACTTATAAATGGTTATGGATAGAAACAGATGGTGAATCTTTATACAATTTCAGGTTATGCTCACTTTGCAGACGCCTACGGCGCCGGTACGTATAACGGTGGCACGTATAACTGCGACTCGACGAAAACAACGTGTGGTACTGCAACGAGCAACAGCGGTGGTTTGGTAAATACCGGTGTTGCGGTAGGTGCGGTTGTCACCTTGGCTTGCGTGGTGTTATTGGTGGCGGTCATCGTACGTTTCTGGCGCCGCCCAGCGAATAAGCCTGCTCAGCAAGAAGAGCTTCAAGAATCAGAGACTGAAGAAGCCGACGACCAGACGAAGCCTCAAGCGTAAAAACCTGGGCCTAGGTTTTAGAAGTGGCTCGCTAGGCTGCTGTTAAGCGCGTACAGCAGCAATAGGCTGAATACAAACATAGTGAGCAAGATCCAAAAACGCGGCTTGTCGTTCATATATGTTTCTCCGATTTTTCCAACTGTGCGATGACGACCAAGCGATTCTCTGGCCACCAGAGCGGTGTACAGGTGTACAACGTGAGCTGGGCGTTGCTAGTCGGAGCTTCGATGGCAGTATCGCTGGGCGCGACTACTTCGGTTTTGGATACTTTATATATATAGCGCTTGCCCTGCCAAAAGATGCCGATTTCGTCGCCAACTTTGAGTTTGTCTAAGTAATAAAAAATGCCGCGCGGGTTAGTATAGGTGTAACGGTGGCCAGCAATGACCGTATTGCCGCCTTTGTTTGGTGTGCTGGTGTTGGGCCGTCGCCAGGGGCCGGTGCGCAGTGCGGTGAGGTCCTTGCCTTCGTTAATTTGAGTGTCGAGCAGCATTGCGGGGACGACGAGGCGGTTGTCGCTGGGTATGGCCCGGGTTGTAGCCGCCGGTACATGCAACTGGCTGGTTAGCTGGGTGAGCCGGCTTGTGGTGTGTGACTGAAACCAAAAAATCGCCATCGGCAGCAGCGGCGCCAAAATAATGTAGCCGCACACAAGGAGTGTCGCGATAAACAGCGCAGAGTTAATGGCCTTGAGATGTTTGGAGATCACATAGTCAGTATAACTGTTTTGAGTCGACATGTCGGCCACCTGGGCGCTCGGCACGCATGCGTCTAAAACGTAAGTTGGACTCGTCTCGCGCGTGGATGCTCCAGGGCGCGATAAGTGGGCCTACGTATACGGCGGCAAAATTTCGCGTAGGAGTGTTAAACTGGTTGGCTGTGATGTCTGCGATCTGTTCGGGTTCGCCCGGCAGAACTTCACCAAGCGAAAGGACTTCGTGCGGTGTTGTGTCGAAGAGACCTTTGCCTAGAACGCCGAAGCCAAGCAAATGCCTGAGATAGAGTGTCGCACTGCGACAACAGGCGGTCGGAAACCACTGCACCTGTTCTCGGAGAAGAGGGACCGCTTCGGCGGGGTCAGGAAATATGTCTGGTCGTTGCAGGCTCCATAACCTTGCGAGTAGTTCGGGATCGACGGCGCGCGCATCAAACTGAGCCCGACATTCCAGAGCAACTCCTCGTACATGGTCGAGGTCAATCATACGAAAACTATAACATGAGTTAGCGTGTTTTACGAGAACAGTAGGTAACGCTAGCGCCTCTATTGCTCTTGGTGCTGGGTGAAGTAGTTGATCTCGTTGACGATGTCGAGCAGGGCTTGGGCTTTGGTTTTTTCGTCGGGGATGGCTTGGGCGGCTTCGTAGGCTTCTTTGATGAGGCTGGAGTTGTCTGATGCCTGGATCATCATCATGGTGGTGCGGAATTTGTCTTCTGGGGACTGGTCGAGATGGCCAACGAGTGGCGAAAGTTGTTGCAGGGCTTGTTGCTTGATGTCGAGGAGTTCGTCGGTGCTGTGAGGTGCCGCTACATCGGCGACAGGGGATACGGTTGCTGCATCTGTAGGAGTAGGCAGATCAACACTTGGGGTATTGGATTGGTCGCTGTTAGTATTGGAGGTGATAGATGGGTACGTCCCCATCCCGGAGTCAGTGGCTGCTTGCGCAGGGGTGGACACCGCGGCAGTGTCGTCGGTTTGTGCGGTAGCATCTGGAGTTGGCGGCATGTTGTTGCCTGCTACGCCGTTCATGTCATCCTGTTGCCCAAACATAGTTTTCCCCTCACTTATTGCTATACTAATCATACTACGATATTGGATAAGCACAAGGAGTTTGATAACAATGCTAGACGATCCAAAGTATATTCAAGACAGAGATCCGAGTGACGCACTGGCTGTTGTTGGCGAGCAGTGGAAGCAGCTGCAGCACCAATATGATGTCTTGTTTACGCCGGCTGCGGAGATACGCAATGTCGTCCTGGGCGGTATGGGTGGGTCGGCGTGGTACTCGATGTTTGTGCAGTCGTGGCCGCAGTTGTCGGTGCCGTTTGAAGTTGTTCGCAACTATAATATTCCACGCTACATTGACCAGCACACCTTGTTTATCGCTTCGAGCTACTCTGGCAACACCGAGGAGACACTTTCTGCACTCACCGAGGCCGAGGCCAAGCATGCTCAAATTTGCGTTGTGGCTGCGGGTGGTAAGCTGGCCGATCGAGCAAAGGAGGCTGGCCATCCGTTGTTTCTTGTGCCCGGCGGTATCCAACCACGCATGTCTTCTTTTTACATGTTGACGGCGTTGATGCAGCTGTTTGAGCCGCTCGGTTTAGTACCTAAGGGGAGTGTGCAGGAACTACGCGAAGCAGGTGAGTGGCTCAGCCAGCAAACCGGTGGATGGTTGGCTACGGTGCCAACGGCACAAAACCCTACCAAACAACTCGCCCAGGAGCTGATGGGCAAAAGTGTGGCCGTATACAGCGGACCTAAAATATTCCCGGCGGCCAACAAGTGGCGCATCTGCCTCAACGAAAACGCTAAAAACGTGGCCTGGGGCAACCAGTTGCCAGAGTTTAATCACAACGAATTCATCGGCTGGAGCAGCCATCCAGTCGACAAGCCATATGGCATTGTCGAATTGCGATCCAACCTCGAGCATCCCCGCGTGCAAAAGCGTTTTGAGGTTACCAACCGCTTGCTCTCTGGCCTGCGCCCCGAAGCCCATGTGGTGGATGTCCAGGGAGAAACCGTTATACAACAACTATTGTGGACTGCCAACATGGGCGATTTCGTGAGTCTTTACTTAGCATTCCTTAATGGTGTCGACCCAACGCCAGTTGCACTGGTCGAGAAGCTCAAAGTAGCGCTCGACGCGTAGCCGTAGTTTTCTTACAACGTTCTCTTCAGCCAGCTCCCAGATACGTGTCATACTATAGTGACATGAGGATATTAGTTGTCGAAGACGAGCAGAAGATTGCCAAGAGCTTGGAAAAGGGCTTGGGTGCCGAAGGCTACGTGGTCGATATTGCCGAAGATGGTGACATGGCCGAAACGTTGGTCGACTCTAACAGCTATGATTTGGTGCTGCTAGACTGGATGATCCCGGGCAGCCACGATGGCCCGGCGTTGGTGCAACTGTGGCGCAGCACGGGCGCGCAGATGCCGATCTTGATGCTGACCGCCCGTACAACCATTGGCGACCGCGTGCACGGTTTGGACGCCGGTGCCGACGATTACTTGCCCAAGCCATTTTCGTTTGATGAGCTACTGGCCCGGGTGCGAGCTTTGCTCCGCCGTCCGCAGGCCCACAACGGCAACGTGTTTAGTGGCGGCCCGCTGGAACTCGACGTGGTTAGCAAAGAAGTGCGCGTTAACGAGGCACCGGTGCACCTGACGGCTAAAGAATTTCAGCTACTCGAATATCTGCTGCGCCACAAGGGCGAAGTCGTCAGCAAAGACCAATTGCTCGACCACGTGTGGGCCGACGAAGCGCGCGTCCAACACAATACTGTCGAAACGTTTGTCGCCAATGTGCGCAAAAAAATCGGTGATGCGGTGATTGAGACCGTTCGTGGCCACGGATACAAGGTCACTTAAAAGTATAGGTATAATGGCAGCAGATGTTTGAATCAGCTCGCGTTAAGCTCACCTTGTTTTATCTGGCAATTTTGCTGGCCTTTAGTTTTACGCTGACGTTGAGTTTCCGTGTGCTGTTTGAACGCGATTATTCGCGTTCAAACAGCGTGCAGCGTGGAGAAGTGCATATTCTGATTCAGCGTGGGCTGAGCGACTACGACGGGCCGTCACCGGGTAGTGATTTTTACAACGTACAGCAAAACCAAGCTGCCCTGGTGCGTGCTCATCTCAACCAAGAGCTGCTATATATTAACGTTGCGGCCCTGGTCATTGGTGGGATGCTGAGCTACTGGTTCGCTGGTCGTACCCTCGACCCGATCCAAAAAGCCCATGAAGCCCAGGCGCGCTTTGCCTCTGACGCGAGCCACGAATTACGCACGCCACTCACCAACCTTAAGCTGGAAAACGAGGTGTTTTTACGCCAAAAAAGCTTTACCGAAGCCGAGGCGCGCGAGTTGATCGTCAGCAATCTAGAGGAAGTGCAGCGTTTGGAGGGCTTGTCGAGTAACTTGCTGTCGTTGACCCAATATGGCAACGCCGCGCTCAAACTCAAGTCGTTGGCTATCCGCCATGTGGTCGACACTGCGCTGACACACGCCAAGCAGGCGGCCGAGGCCAAGCATGTTGTTTTCAAGAACGAGATGAAATCTTCCAACGTACTCGGCCACCGTGAAAGCCTGGAACAGCTCATCGTGATTTTGGTGGACAACGCCATTAAGTACGGCCCCGAAAAAGGCACGGTGACCATTGGTGGTCAGCGCGAAGAAGGCCATTATTTGCTGTGGGTGCAGGACGAAGGGCCTGGCATCGCCGAGGCCGATCTGCCGCATATTTTTGAGCGCATGTACCGTGGCGATAAAGCCCGCTCCAGCAAAGTGGGTGGTTACGGCTTGGGGCTGAGCTTGGCGCAAGCCATTGCTAAAGCTAACAATGCCGAACTGCGCGCCCAGAATACACCTCACGCCGGGGCTTGTTTCTTGGTACGTTTACCGCTCGTCAAATAGCGAACGCGCACACAACGTGCCGGGCTATAGGGTGATCGACTCGGTCTTGGTATAATAAGAGCATATGAGGTGGTATGTTTCCACGCGGGCGCGCCTAGGATTGGCGCTCGGGGTCGCAAGTTTAGCAAGTGTCTGTCTGTTTTTGGTGAGCGCGCTTCGCAACCATACATGGGCGCTTTATTACTTGTCGTGGAATTTGTTTTTGGCGTGGGTGCCGTTGCTACTGAGCCTTTGGTTGCTCAAAGTGCTGCGCACTCATTTGTGGTCGAGCTGGCGGGCGATTATTCTGACCTTGTTCTGGCTGGGCTTTTTGCCCAATAGTTTTTACATCGTTACCGATTTTATACATCTGCAAGATGCGCCAAGTGTTGATCTCGTTTTTGACGTCGTGATGTTCGGCTCATTTATCCTGAATGGCTTTCTGATTGGGTTGATTAGCTTGTACCTGGTGCACGGGCAACTGCGTTGGCGGATGCGCAATCGTAATAGCACCTTGGCGCTGGCCGGGATTATTTTCCTGGTGAGTTTTGCGATTTATATTGGGCGCGATTTGCGTTGGAACACCTGGGACGTGTTGCTCAATCCAGCCAGCTTACTATTTGATGTCTCCGACCGTTTGCTGCATGCTGGCGCACATCCGGAAATGTTCACGGCAACTTTTGGGTTTTTTGTGCTGATCGGCACGGTGTATGGCATTGCCTGGCACGCCGCTAAGGCCACTCGCCAGCAGCGCATGCCAGAGTAGCCGCGATCTGTTAAATCTGGTACAATAGCTCTTATATGAAAGAGATGCAGGCAGCGCTCAAAAGCGTTATACACGATTTGTTCGACATTGATGTAACACCGGAGCTGACGCGGCCGGATGAACAATTTGGTGATTACGCGACGAATGTCGCCCTGCAGCTGGCCGGACGTTTGCAAAAAAATCCGCGCGAAGTTGCCGAGCAACTGGCAGGCAAGATACGCGAGGTTCTGGCTGGGCAAGTGCGCGAAGTCTCTGTTGCTGGCCCGGGTTTTATTAATCTGACGTTGAGTGACGCGGCTCTGGCGCACAAAGCAGCAGTAGCTCCCGTTGCCAAACCTCAAACCTATAAAGACCAAACCGTGGTCGCCGAATATTCCGACCCAAACCCATTCAAGGTGCTGCATGCCGGTCATATTTATACCAGCGTTGTCGGTTTCGCTATCTCCAACCTTATGGCAGTCGCAGGCGGCAAGGTACATCGTGTAAATTATGGCGGTGATGTTGGATTACACGTTGGCAAAACGATGTGGGCAATTTTGCAAGACTTGGGCGGCGAACACCCCGAAAAGTTGGCAGACATTGCCGAGACTGAGCGCTCCACTTGGATGGCTGCGCGCTATGTGAAGGGGACGAACGCCTACGAAGACGACGAAAACGCCAAAGCAGAGATCGTTGCCCTGAACAAGCGCGTGTATCAATTGTTCGCGGACAACGACCACGATTCTCCACTCGCACACATTTATTGGACCTGTCGCACATGGAGCTATGACTATTTTGACCAATTTTACGCTCGCATTGGCACGCCTTTCGAGAAATACTACCCAGAAAGCGAAGTCGCTGCGCTCGGCCTTGAGACAGTAAAAGAGCAACTCGCCAAAGGCGTCTATCAGGAAAGCGACGGCGCGGTTATTTTTGACGGTGAGAAGCACGGCCTGCACACTCGGGTGTTTATCAACTCCCACGGCTTGCCCACCTACGAAGCTAAGGAAGTTGGCCTGGTCATGAAAAAATGGCAGGATTATCACTTCGATCGATCGGTTATTATTACGGGCAACGAGCAAGAGCAGTACATGGCCGTGGTGTTCAAAAGTCTGGAGCAATTTGAGCCCGATTTGGTACGCGCCAGCGCGCACCTGACGCATGGCATGGTAAAACTACGGGGCGGTAAAAAAATGAGCTCGCGCAAAGGTAACATTTTGCGCGCCATTGATGTCTTGGACGCTGCGCACGAAGCCAACAAACAGGCCTCTGGCCGCGAAGACGAACAAGCCGTGCTGGGCGCCATAAAGTACTCGTTCCTCAAGCAGCGCATCGGGGCTGACCTTATTTTTGACCCAGAAGAATCAGTGAGCTTGGAAGGCAACTCTGGCCCATACCTGCAGTACTCGCACGCCCGCGCGCGCAGTATTCTGGCCAAAGCTGGACAAACCCCTGGTGAGCTAGCGGATCTCGACACCTTTGAGCGCAGTCTGGCGCGCAAAGTCAGCGAATATCCTGAGGTGCTCGACAAAGCAGTAAACGAATTCATGCCACATCACATTTGCACGTATTTATACGAGCTGGCCCAAACCTTTAACCGTTTTTACGAAAACGCCAAAGTGGTTGGCGACCCGCGTCAGGCAGCGCGCCTTAAGCTCGTTGAGCTGTATGCTGACGTACTTAAAGATGGTCTCGGCCTGCTGGGCATTACCGCGCCGGACCACATGTAAGGTGTTACAATACATAGCATATGGCTGACGAACAAGAACAACCAACGCGTGCGCCACTCTCGCGCAAAGCGAACGAAGAACGCAAAACTAAAGAGGTTGCGACCAAATTGAGCCACCTGCGGCCAATGGCCAAGGCCGAGGTCGTCAACGACGTGGTTACCGACCAAATTAACAAGCAGCTCAACGGCTTTACTAATTTTTTGCGCGATCAAAGCGTGATCGGCATTGGCATTGGTTTGGTACTTGGTACCCAGCTCAAAACTGTTGTGGATAGCATTAGCGCCGACTTCGTGCAGCCACTCACGCAGCTCGTCTTGCCGAACAAGAAGAGTCTTACCGCGCAGGTCTGGCATTTCCACGTTGCCGGCCGGGGCACCGTAGTCCTTAAGTGGGGCGACATCCTTAACTCGCTGCTCACATTTGTGACCGTGGCGCTCATAGTTTATGCGATTTTTAAGTTTTTCAAACTCGACAAATTAGCCAAGAAAAAATAGGGGGTGCCATGGCAGATGCTTCAAGTGCGGACAAGCCAGTGCAAGACATGACAGACGACGATTGGAAGCAGAAGCTGACGCCAGAGCAATATGAGGTACTGCGCCGCAAAGGCACCGAGGCACCCTATTCTGGCAAACTCCTCCAAAACAAAGAGACGGGCGAGTATACCTGCGCTGCCTGCGGCACAGTCATATTTAAAAGCGACGCCAAGTACGACTCAAATGAACCAGGCCTCAAGGGCTGGCCAAGCTTTGACCAAGTCGCCAACAGTGACGCCGTAGAAATGGTAAATGACAATAGTATGGGCATGAGTCGCACCGAAGTCGTCTGCAAAACCTGCGGCGGCCATCTGGGGCACGTGTTCGACGATCCGTCCTCGCCAACAGGTACGCATTTTTGCATCAACTCTGCTGCGCTGCAATTCTTGCCTAAAGACGCGCAGTAATACGCCTATGCTTGCGTAGTTGTTATTTTTAGCACAAGATTGTATGCATGCCGTATAGTTTTGACGTTCCGAGACTACCCGCTAGATATATACCCACGGGCACGAGCGAAATGTATACCCGATATGTAGCGACAAATTTATCCCTTAGGGAAGTTATCGATGCGCGTTGGAAGAGCTTGCAGGAACAACCAGATGTTGCCACTGCAGCGGGTTTTCTGTTAGTTGCCAGTGCAGTCACTGAGCGCGCTGAAGCAACGCGTGCATACCCGGATCTGACTGCGGAGTTAGGATGGCGGGCTGAACGCGAGGAACGGCAGGCGGCAACAGCAGTGAGACGCGCGCGGGAAGCCTTTGATAAAGACGGCGTCGGACATCTTGGTAAGACAGTCAGTGGCCTGTTGCTTGGTGGTGAACATAGGTGCCCGGAGCCGGCACGTACGAGGCTAGCGGCCGATATTCTGAGTGACCGTCGAAGTGATCTTGCGCTGGTTGATCTTTCTGGTAGGGCTCGCCGTGAGTATGCGGAAGCTATGAGGTTGGATGCGGCACGCGGTGTCGTCAATCTAGTGAACAGAAAATTGGGCGAGCATTTTGCGGGCAACATGGGCCCAGGGCGACGACGCCAATTTATTCAGGCAAAGTCGACGTGGCCGCTTATTGCGTACGGCGAGACACTCCGGGCACTCGGCACCGCCGGGACGCCTGTGCCGGTAACCTTGTTGCGTATGCAGCGGGTGCTCAATGCAGCTAAAGCGGTAAAGAGATTAGAAGATCCATCAGTCCCGAATCAGGTTAGGGATCTGGTCGATTTTGTCGAAGATGTACTTACGCCAGGACGAAGACACCGTTTCGCAAAGTCATGATGGTATACTAGGCCATATGAGCGACCTCAAACACGATATTCCAAAAAAGATTTTATGGGTTGACCTGGAGATGACCGGGCTCGAACCCGATAAAGACGTGATTTTGGAGGTCGCTGCCGAGGTCACTGATTTTGATTTCAAGACATTGGGTAGTTACGAAGCGCGCGTCAAGCAAAAGCGCGAAGTGGTCGTGGAGCGCATGCAAAAAAATATTTGGTGGAAGAGCTACCCCGAAAACCGTGACGAATTTGTGAATAAGCTCGACGAGGGTCTGCCGCTGGGGGAAGTAGAGAAGCAACTGATCGCCTTTGTTGAGGCGCATTTTGGCCGCGAGCCGGCAATTCTTGGTGGTAATTCTATCCATAACGATCGCAACTTTATTAAGCAATGGTGGCCAGCGCTCGACCTCAGGTTGCACTACCGCATGTTGGACGTCACCACGCTCAAAATTATCATGCAAGGCAAGCACGGCGTTGAATTCGAGAAGAAAGAAGTTCACCGCGCCTTTGACGACATCCAGGCCTCAATTGCCGAACTGCAATACTATCTTGAGTACATCAAGACACACGCCTAAGTATTTATAGCTTCACAATACTTTACTCTTGCAGTCAAAAAGCGTATAATACAACATCTAAGAGAGATTTTGTTTCTATGCAGGCTATTGTTTTTGACCTCGACCACACGATTTTTGCCACAGAGGATGTGCTGCATGCTGGTGTCGCGGACTTGTTGGCCATCTTGCGTAGCCTGGGCGTGCAAATTGCCGGCCTCAGCAGTGCCGATTACCGCGTATTGGTGCGACTCGACGAAGCTGGCATTCGCAACGCCTTCGACCACGTACTTTGTGCCGACCAAACGCTAGAGCCTAAGGCGGTCAGCGGGTTGCATCACTTGCTGTCGAACCTTGGTGTTGCACCACACGAGGCAGCTTTGGTAAGCCACGCCCACGCCGACATTTTGCTGGGCAAAGACGCTGGCATGGCCTCAACCATTGGCGTGAGCCACGGCATCGACGCCACGGACGTGTTGCGCGAGGCTGGCGCCGACCACATCGTCGATGATATTCCAACTGTCTTGGACGTGTTAGAGTAGAAATATGACGCACAAAGAATCTGAGACGTATCTACTGAGTATGCCAAATTCCCGGCTCGATTACCCCTTTGGCGAAGGCGTGGCCGTGTACAAGGTCGCCGACAAAATGTTTGCTTTGGTGAAAGAGGGCAGTGAGCCTCTTCAGATCAGCCTCAAGTGCGATCCGTTGCTGGCAACAACCTTACGCGAAAAATATGAGAGCGTCATGGCTGGTTATCACCTCAATAAAAAGCACTGGAATACCATTTTGCTTACTGGCCAGCTGGATGACGAAGAAATTCAGGCGCTTATTCGCCACTCATACCAATTAGTTATTGGTTAGCAGACTGTGCAGCTGCGATTGGAGTGGGCCACTGTTTAAGCAGTAATTGCACTTGGTCGTAATCGTCTTTGAGGAGTTTGCGCTCCGAAGCACTGGTGGCGTTTTTGAAGGCCTGGCTGAGTGCTGTGCTGTAATCCTGCAGTTGTCCGACCATAATGCGGGTGAACACCGCGTCGTAGGTGCTAGCTGCGTGTGCGGCTGCGAGTTGTTGGTCGGTTGTTAGGTCTTTTTTGAGGAGCAGCTGTTTTGGGCTCACCTTTTGTTTGTGTTGTGTGAGGAACAGTAGCATGAGCTTTTGTTGCGTAAGTACGGAGTACCGCGTGTTGGTAGCGGCATTAAGGACCACTTGGTCGCTTGCCTGGTCGCTCTGGGCTGCAACGCGCACCAACTCACTCTGCGTTTCGGCAATGTCGACGAGTACTGCGGCGTTGGTTTTCTGGCCGAATAGCAGGTTGATACCGACGCCGACGATGATCATAACTACCACTGCTATGCCAACGATTACGGCGATGCGCAGCGCAAACGAGCTACCATTGCCACTCGCAAACTTACTCTGCTTGGGCTGCTTGGCGGGGTTGACTATAAAATCGTAGGGGTTGCCGGAGGGAGGCGCACCCGGCTGCTCGGGATTCATGCCCATATTTAACCACAAGCTGCACGTGTTTCGAAAGACCATTGGCACTCCAGCTCGTACGCTTTGTTGCAAAGTTCTTCGCGCCTTGAGAGAATCGATGAAATACCATAGTATACTGTGTTGGTGAAGTTTACTCGTCGCGACGCAAGCATTCTCATTCTCATCTCTCTGGGCGTTGGGCTGCTTACTGATATTCTGGCTCGCCAGGCCATCCTTGGTATAAATTTTTTTATCTGGAGCTGTATTTGGCTTGTTCTGCTGACGATCGCCGCAGTCGACAAAAAACGATTCAAACCCAGTTTTGGGCTGCTCGGCGTATTGGCGTTTACCAACGCTTTAATGGTTTACGTCCGAGCTGAGCCTGTTGTGGACTCGTGGTCGGTAATTATTGACATTGTATCGCTCCTATTAATGGCCGGCATACTGTATGCGCCCAATTTTATAGAACTTCCGTTTATGAATCGCTTTACCGAGTTGCTCCAAGGTGGGCTCAAAACCATCCGCACTAATGGCAAGGCGGTCTTGACGGTCCTTAGTCAACCCAAGCATGTTAGAAAGCCGTTTAGGATGAACTCAGGAATTATTATTGCCGTTGTTCTCGGGATGCTCTTTATCGCCTTATTCTCGGGGGCTGATGCTGTCTTCGGGCACCAGTTCTCATTCATCGGTAGATTTTTCCATGCCATCGCTGATTGGTTGGGGCACTACAACCTTGGTCGATTCTTTTCCATTGCTTTTTGGGTAATACTATCTGGCGCTGCACTACTCTTAATAGTGGGCAGGGCTACAAAGGTCGTGCCCGCGCCACGCTATATCAAGCAATTTCTTTCGGCTAAAGACAGTCAAATTATACAGGGCACGTTGTGCGTTATCTTCGTCATGTTCGCGGCCTTCCAGCTGCGATACTTATTTATCGGAGCTGCCTTGCCGGACCATCTGACGTATGCCGAATACGCCCGACGTGGTTATGGGCAACTTTTATGCGCAACCGCTCTGGCGGCGATAACCATCTACGGTACCCTAGCGTGGTCGAAAAATACCGCCCCTAGCCGCAGACGGCTGGCCTTGCCGACTGTTTTGGTCGGCCTCAATGGCTTTATTGTATTGTCTGCCTGGAAACGTTTAAGTTTATATGAGGGTGCCTACGGCTGGACCATGACGCGTTTTGTCGCCCGCCTAGGGCTTATCTGTATTTTCTTGGGTTCGGTCTTGTTGGTACTGTGGGTGTTGCGTCGTTTATCGACCAGGCAGCTGTTTGGTGGTAGTTGGTATCTGGTAGCAGGAGTGCTTACGATGGCAGCTATTTTGAATCCCGCCGGGATTATAGCCGCCAAGAATATAACAGAGCGACCCCAGCGCAACGAGCCCCTAGACGCGACCTATTTAAACCTTGCCTCGGCCGATAGCTATCCCGCACTTTGCAAGTACGCCCCTCACCTTAAAGCAGCTTACCCAGCGGAGTATCAGAAGCTGGAGCAACCTGGCGTAGCTAAGGCCGAGCTGTTGAATCACAGCAATTCCCCAATATCAGCCCATTACACCACTTCGCAGCATTTTAGGGCTCTAGTAGACGGCTGCTTATGAATACAGTTACAAAACCTACGTTGCTCCGCGATTTGCCAATTGTGTTCGCGCCCCAGATCGATAGCGAGCTAGAAGTTGAAGACGGGCGGCTAGAATCGCTTGATTGGAGCGGCCAAACAGCCGATCGAGTGGGCCTTAGTGGGGTGTTGGTCACAAAAGGTGACTTTACCAGCGCTGCTTTACCCAAGGCGGTATTGCGCGATACAAGATTCGAAAAGTGCCAGTTTGCTGGTGCAGTGCTGGACGAAGCTGGGCTCAATCGGCTGGAGCTAGTGGACGCGCAGTCTGCTGGCTTGACCATAACCAACGCGTCCATCAAAGACGTGTTGTTCAAGGGTTGCCGGCTCAACCTGGCTAATTTTCGATTCAGTCATTTTGCGCGAGTCACCTTTGAAGATTGTGTACTTACCGAGGCCGATTTTGCCTATGCACAGCTTGAGCACGTCTCATTCCGCGGTTGCGACCTTACCGGCGCACAGTTTTCGAATGTAAAACTTTCTCACGTTGATTTGCGCACATCTGATATCAGTGGCCTAAATGGCGTAGCCGGCCTCAAAGGGGCAAGTATCGACGGGCTGCAGCTACAGTCTATCAATCACGCTTTGGCGGCCGAACTCGGCATCGAAGTCGTCGGCTAAACTGTCTTTTTGGCGCCTCCGGCCACTCTCTATCTAACAGGGGCGACCTAGCGTACAATAGAGAGTGATGGACGCGGTTGAGGATATTAAAAGTCGGCTTTCGATTGAGGACGTAATTAGTCAGTACGTGGAGCTCAAGCGCGCGGGGCGCAATTTTAAAGGTTTGAGCCCGTTTAGCTCTGAGCGCTCGCCGAGCTTTATGGTCAGCCCGGAAAAACAAATTTGGCACGACTTTTCCTCTGGTAAGGGCGGCAACATGTTTAGCTTTGTCATGGAGATGGAAGGCTTGGACTTTAAGGGCGCGCTGGAACTCTTGGCACGCAAAGCTGGCGTTGACCTGGAGCAATACCGCACCAGCGGCCAGCGCAGCAACACCAAAGAAAAAGAGCGACTGCACCAAGTTCTGGATCTGGCAGCCAAATTTTACCAAGTGCACTTTAGTAAAAGCCAGGCTGCGCTGGAGTATGTCTTTAAAAAGCGGCAGTTTACCAAAGAAACGGCGTTGCAGTGGCGCTTGGGTTATAGCCCGAATAACGGGACCGCGGCGGTCGATTTTCTCAAAAAACAGGGATTTACCGAGGCGGAAATTAAAGGCGCGGGCCTAAGCGCCGAGCGTTACCGTGGCCTGGGCGACATGTTCCGCGGCCGGCTGATGATTCCACTGCAGGACCCGCAAGGCCGGATTATTGGGTTTACTGCTCGGCTTTTGCAGGACGATCCCGATGCGCCAAAATACATCAACACGCCGCAAACCTTGTTGTATGACAAATCGCGTCACGTGTACGGCCTGCACTTGGCCAAAGAGTCGATCCGCAAGACCAAATATGTGGTGGTGTCCGAAGGTAACCTGGACGTCATTATGAGTCATCAGGCTGGCGTGCGACAGGTGGTGGCCACGGCTGGCACGGCACTGACCGATCAGCATTTAAAGGCGCTTGGTCGTTTTACTGGTGACATCCGGCTGAGTTTTGACGCCGATAAAGCTGGCTTGAATGCAACTGAACGCGCCATCCCGATTGCCAGTAAAGTTGGCGTGTCGTTGAGCATTATCACGATCCCGAATGGTAAAGACCCGGACGAACTCATCAAAAAAGACCCCAAAAAGTGGCAAGAAATTATCGAGAAGCCGCAGTACGCGCTTGATTGGCTAATGGAACGTTACGAAAAAGAGCTGGACGTGACCAGCGCGCAGGGCAAACGCCAATTTAGTGATGTTATCTTGCACGTGGTGCGCGGCTTGCAAGACCAAGTAGAGCAGGAACATTACATTGGCGAGGTGGCCAAACGTATCGGCGTGAGCCAGGCGGCGCTGCTCAACAAGCTCAACCAACCCGAAGCCACGGTGCGGCTTAAGCCCAAAAAGACCGAAAACGTGCTGCCGGATAAAGTTCTGACCGACATGATAAAAACCGAGAACCATCTGTTGGCGGTAGCGCTTCTGCAGCCAAAACTGCGCGGTTTTTTGGCGCCCGTTAAGCAAAAAATGCTGGCTGAGGCGCAGGCCAGCGACTTGCTCGGGTTTCTGGCCACTCATCCAGACTTTACCGGCGAGCCATCCAAGGCCGTCTCTTTGCGCCCTCTGGCAGACTATGTTAAAATGTTGTTATTATTGTATGAAGAGCTCTATCAAGACCTCGAGTTAGACGAGCTTCGTTATGAAGCCACTCGATTGCAGGCCCACCTGATAGAACAATATGTAAAATCGCAAAAGCAACGCATTGCCCACGAGTTGCAGACAGCCGACGAGACGCGGACTGCCGAATTACTCGGAGCGGTGAAAAAATTTGATAATTTACTAAAGACATACAAAGGAGGCGCCTAAGTTATGCCAAACGCCAAAAAGCCCAAGAAGCCCGAACCTAAGAAGGAAGTGCAGGCGCCTGTTGACCTTGAAACCGCACGCAAAGAGTTAGTCGCCAAGGCTAAAAAAGCCGGCAGCATTGACCAACGCGACATTAATGCCGTGTTCGCTGATACGCCCGAAAACGCCGACGCGCTCGACAAACTATATACCGAGTTGGCTGACGCCAACTTGCAGGTGACTGCCAGCGTGGTTGCCGCCGACGAAGAGCCGGTAGAACTCAGTGATGAGTGGACCGCTGAAGACGGTGAAGAAGTCATTGTTGAGGACCAACATTATTTGGACGACATCGCCGACGACAGCGTGCGTTTGTATTTGCGCGAAATCGGTAAGATACCTTTGTTGTCTGCCGAAGAAGAATTGGCGCTTGCCCAGCGCGTTGTTGCTGGCGAAAAAGAAGCCAAAGACAAAATGGCTGAGGCCAACATGCGTTTGGTTGTGTCCATCGCCAAGCGGTACGTGGGTCGTGGCTTGGACCTTTTGGACCTGATCCAAGAAGGTAACACCGGTTTGTTACGTGCTGTCGAAAAGTTCGACCCCGACAAGGGTTTTAAGTTTTCTACCTACGCCACCTGGTGGATCCGCCAGGCTATTACCCGTGCCATCGCCGACCAAGCCCGCACCATTCGTATCCCCGTGCACATGGTCGAGACCATCAACAAGCTGCTGCGTACTCAGCGTCGCCTAACCCAAGAACTCAACCGCGAGCCAACCAACGAAGAAATCGCTGCTGCCATGGAAATTGAGGTCGACAAAGTCGAGCACATCATGAAGATCAAGCAAGATATTTCGTCTTTGGACGCCTCGATCCGCGACGACGAAGAAGAGTCGGTGCTGTCCGACTTTATCGAAGACGAAGACACCATTTCGCCAGAAGAATCGGCCACCAACCAGCTCCTCAAAGAACAGGTGAAGGACATGTTGGCCGCTTTGACCGAGCGCGAGCAAAAGATCATCAAACTCCGTTTTGGTCTGGAAGACGGCAAGCAGCACACCCTGGAAGAAGTAGGCCAAGAATTCTCCGTTACCCGTGAACGCATTCGCCAGATTGAAGCCAAAGCATTGGCTAAATTGCGGAAGCACAAAGATGCCCGCAAGCTCCACGACTACATTAAATGATTCCAGACATCTGTTAATCATGTGTTTTTGACAACATTGCTTGCAAGTTTAGGTAACGTTGGCTAGTATTTGCGCGTCGCTCCGGAACGTCTAGCGAACAATACTAAAGTTATCTAACTACGTGGCCACTACAGTAGTGTTGCTGCTCTCTAAAAATATGAGCGGCCTGATTTGTTGTGCCCGTAAAACAGAGGAGAATACATGAGTAGTCCTATGGTCATTGTCGACCCGTCGACGCAGTATGCAGTGCAAGAGTTTGGTCCGATTATCCTGGCAGTTGCCTTTGTCGTTGCTCTGGGCGGCATTGTTGCGGCCGCGGCTGTGATGTGCGGTTGGCATGGGGCGAAATCCGTGGCGATGGATTGGCTCCACGGCAAAGCAACCATTACGTGTAGGTGATGGGGCTTACGGCAGTCACCGCGGGGATGCTGACGGAGGGTGACCGCGTGTCGCTCTCCACAGGAATATTCGCAGTAGGTGGCCTATTGGCTGACCGGGCAACTGGCGCCAGGCATCGTTTGCATCCGCGTGCTGCACGGGCCGTGCGGTTGCTCCACTGCGAAACCCATGCAGCGGCATGGTATGGAGCCATGCAGGATATTGGGCTTACGGAGATTGATGTCGTTGGTATCCTGGGCTTTTTATACGACATTGGTGGCATCCGCATCCGACGCACTATAATAGGCGTCTTGCGTGTGGCTACCTATCGTGCAACATGGTTGGCTCGCGGCGCGTTGCCAAGGTCTATCTTGCGACGTTGGACAGTCACTGTAGCTGGTACTTGCGGTGCTGTTTGCAGGCTTATTATGCCTCTCATCGTGCTTGTTGCGGCCCTCGATGCGTTGGCGTATTGCGCTGGTTTAACCTCGGCCGCGCGGCCGCTTGTAGGGCACTCAGCGCTATACGTAGCGATATTTTGGATCAGTACCGTTACGCACGAACTTGCACACGTGGTTATTATCCGCAGGCGCCGTACAACAGCGGTTGTCGTGCAGCGTGGTTTGCACCTCGGTATTCTGCACACCCCGCTTAACAGCAAAGAGGAAGTATGGTCGGCGCTTTGCGGTCCTGTGGTCGGCGCAATTGTTGCCCTCGGCCTAAGCCTGGGCATATATCTATGGGATGAAAGCAGTCAGTTGGTTGTGCTGGGGGCAGCGTTGGCCGTGTTGCATATGCTCAGTTTATTACCGTTGTATGGTGACGGGAAAGTAGTATGGAAGGCAATCTTTAGATGAAAGAAGAATTACAGCAGAAAGCACTCGAGATAACCGGCTTGGTAGTTAACAGAGGAAGGGATTTTAGCTTGCGGATACCGGAGCTGGAGGTCTTTCCGGGACGCGTTGCCTGCATAGTCGGCGCAAATGGTTGCGGCAAAACAACTCTCCTGGAGACGATAACTGGCCTATTGTCGCCCGTAAGCGGTGTGGTCACCATTGCTGGTCGGCCACTAACCACGGCTGCGCAGCATCCTTATATTAAGCGGGTGATTGGTTTCGTGCCTGATGACGAAGGGTGGATTATACCCGAACTTACTGCCGACGAATACATATTGTTGTTGGCCCAGATTTTTGCAAGGGCCGGTGTTACGCACGACCTCGTCCGTGAGGCGCGTATTTTGGCCCGGGCGTTGCAATTCACTCAGGCTGGCCAGCAATTGGGATCGCTCAGTCACGGCAATAAAAAGAAAGTGCAAATCATCGCCGCCCTTATGCACCGTCCAAGTTTAGTAATAGTCGACGAATTACGTAACGGCCTTGATCCAATCGCCATTCGACAGGCTGAGGAGTTATTGGCTAAACGAAAGCAAAGCGGCACTGCAATCATGGCAGCGACGCACGATTTGTGGTGGGCGGAACGTTTTGCCGACGACATCATCATGGTGCAGAACGGCCGCATACTCCTGCAGGAAACGACGACGAGCATTGTAGCAAACAGCGGTAGCGTGGAGGCTAAATTTATGGAGTTATACAAGCCATGACCGGTCCGCTCACTAAGTTGCTGCTGGTGGTGAACCTTGGCGCTGGAGCGCGTCGTCCGCTTCGGGCGGCCATCTGCAAGTTGGCTTTGGTGATGGTAAGTTCTGTCTCTATTGGATGCGCAATCGGAAGCGCCATATGGTCTGCCGCGTTGCCACAAGATTTGCCAGCGCTATGGGTTGTGCTGTTGGTGGCAGCTGCAGCGTACGGCTTGGCTGGATTCGTGCTTTTGTCCATCGGCGCCACAACAGAAAGGGCTGTGCGCCAAACAACGCTTAGCCGTATGATTGCCCTGTGGCCGCTCGGCCCTTTGCAACGGTGGTTGATCATTGTACTGCCTGAGGTTGCGAGCATCGGTGCCACTGCTTTGCTTACTATGCCAATGATTGTTGCGCTTGCGCACGCATTACATCTGCCGGTTGCATATTTGGGTGGTGGGCTTCTGTTTGGCCTTGGCTCAGGAATGGGCTTCGGTTTGCTGCATATAACAAGTTCGATTGCGCCAAAAGTACTTCTTTTTGCTACTAGTATCGCCTGTTTTGTAAAGCTTTTAACATGGAACATCGAGTTTGCCCGCCGTCCATTAGCCTATGCGTGCACGGGTGTTTTAACGCTTGTTCTGATGATCTTTTATAGCGGATGGTGGCAAAGCTATCGGGCGGCCGGCCGTGCTATGCCAGGCCAAAGACAGGCAATGCCATTTATCTCGCTTAGTAGGGAATTGGTGTACGGATGGTGGTTTGCCGCCAAACTACTACGCAATCGGCGTACCGCCTCCTCATTAGTCTTTTGTTTTTTACTTACTCTTGCCACCGGCTGCGCGTTATATCTCCACCCCGCGGCAGCCGGTGGAACTGGTTGGTTGCTGTTTGGGGCTTTGTTGGCTAGCACGTTTGCTGCCGACGTACGCGGACTCGTGCGTCGCTACAAGCCGCCAGAGATTGCCGTCTTGCAAGGTGTCCGATTTTTTGTTGCCAGCGAGATCCAGACAACGTCTGCGCTGGCATTAGTACTGGGGCTGCCGTTGTTTGCTGTAGTGTTGACCACTTCGACGGTACCCGTACCCGGGGTCTTACTCTTCTATATAAGTCTGCAAGTGGCAGGTTCCATGCTCGGGCTGTTGGCTAGCACGGTTTTTGTCCCGCATGCGGGAGAGCTTGGCGCTCAGTTCTTCGCCACGCTGATGCCAACGGCTGTGCTGTCTTGCGTCTTGCGGTTCGGCCGCCTTGGTGACGGCAGCGTACTCAGGCAAAGCGGGCAATGGCTTGCGGTTTCGGCCGTTTGCGCAGCGCTGTTATATACCATTGAACATCTAAGGAGTAAAAATTATGGGCGTACTTGAGCGTTCTGCTACCCAAAAAATAATAATTTCTAGTATGGTTGCCACGCTATTTGTTGCGACACTGCTGTTTGCCGGCCTCATGGTTTGGCATAGTAGCCATTTGAGAGGTCAAATCACTACCGCGCGCAGCGAGGAAGTAAGTATTGGCCCGATCGCACTGGCTAAGCTCACAAAAACACCACTCAAAAGCGGCGGCTATGATGCATCAATCCAGTTACTGGCTGGTTTGTGGCTCTACGTGATTGAATGGCTCAGCGTCGCCTGCGGTGTTGCCTACATTCGCGTCGCATTTGCAACGTTAGTGCCTCCTGCCGATACCTAATCTATGATTAAACGTTGCAACAGGCGTTTGTTTGCTGGCTGGGCTTTCGCGTGCGCTGGATTTAGGCAGCTCGATGTTTGCCCTTAGGACGACGCAGGGAAGGCAAGTGTTCGCGGAGTCTTCGGGCGAAGTGTCGGAGACCGCCGCGCGGGGGGTGCGTGTTTTGCGGACCAGCTGGCACGGTATGTAAGTGCACGGTTGCTTCGTTAGATGCGGCAGCGTTGTGCGGAGTAGACGGAGGAGTCCCCGGTCGATCCTCTCGGCGATGCCGAGCCCTGCTGCTGGTTGTTGCGCTATGATAGGCGCTTGCCGGTACGGAGCGCACAACACGAACTGTAGGTTGCTTCTCTACTTCCCAGGCCGCGACAGCTCCAACCAGATCACCTAATGGAACAGTCTCATCAATATCCCGGGAGCGGAAACTGGTCTCTCGTGATGTGTCTGTCTGTCGAGCAGTGGTGTTTGCCATTGGCTGGCTGCTAGGTGCGGCCATTGGCTCATCCGAGGCTGCGCGTGTGTGAGACCGTGATTTTATACGGCTTCCAACCAAACTACTCGTGCCAACGGCATGACGTCGATCGGCAGGCGTGCTTTGTGGCTGCGGCTCGACGCCGCCTACTGTCATAGATGCAGCACGCTCGGCTCGTGCCCTGAGCAGTGCTCTGTGAGCGTCAACGCGGTGTGTTGCAAAATCTCGGGCAACGTCAGCTAATGGGTGATGATCGAGGGTAACAACCTGCCGAGAACTGTCGCGGAGGCGTGCAGCGAACAGAGGCAGCGCATCCGGAGGTACACCGCCTTGGCTAAGTATTTCTAACCTAGGCGAAACTCCGTATTGATTAAAATCGGCTACACCAGCGCGTATCTGTTGTTCTGCGGTGCCAGCATCGCCCACCGTTTGTGGCTGTGTTTCTGCGCCCAGGGAGCCTATTACACCTAGAGAATGAAGGGTTGCATTGTGTGCGGCGGCACCCTCGGTAGGTATATGACGGGAGGGTAATTGGTCGCCAGCATGTTGCTTAAACATATCGGTATTTAAGCATAAAAGCATCATAAGGTCAATCGAGGATGTGGAAAAATAGCCGCAATCATATAGAATGAGAGCATGGATCAAACGGTGAAGATTATTGGGGTGGCTGGCACGGCAGGGGCGGGCAAAGATACGGTTACTAATATATTGTGTGAGCTATTTGGCATGGAGAATTTGTCGACCAGCGAGGCGGTGCGTGCGATCACGCGGTACACCTATCGGTTACCCGCGGACTTTAACCCGGTGCGAGACCAACTGTACGACGTTGCCAACTTTTTGCGGAGCGACATCGACCCTGCCTTTTTGGTCAAGTTGTGCATCATGCAAGCCCATGCCCTCAAACTGCCACGCGTGGTAATCTCTGGTCTGCGCTCCGTGGGTGAAGCCGATGCCGTGCGCTCCGCGGGTGGTGTTATCATCGGTGTCGACGCCGAACCGCACGTCCGTTACCAACGCATGTTTGCTCGCCAGCGTGACGCCGAAACCGAAAAAAGCTACGAAGAGTTTTTGGAACAAGATGAGCACGAAAATCGGGGCATTAGCAACAGCGGCCCTGGCCGGGGCATCCGAATCATTATCGACACCGCCGACGTGCTGATCGCAAACGCGGGCACGCTCGACGAGCTCAAGGCAGAGCTCAACACTAAAGTCGCACCGTTTGTGCTGTAGGCTGTATGTCGCAATCATTCACCGCAAAACTTGTCGCCTACAAACAGGCAATTGACGAAGACATTGCTAGTTATGCAGCGCATATTCAGGCATCCACGAAAGAACAGTACGGTGAGTACGCCGCCCTGGAGACGAGCATGTTTTTGGAGATTTTAAGCCGCGGCGGCAAGCGCATCCGTGGTGCGTTGGTGGTTGTGGGCTATGAGATGTCTGGTGGCAAAAATCGGGCTATGATTTTGCAGGCTGCCCGCGCCATTGAGATGCTCCACGCCTATGTACTCATCTTGGACGACATCCAAGATCGCTCCTTGCTGCGCCGTGGTAAGCCAACCGCGCACGAGCTATTTGCCAAGTATCATCACGAGCACCATTTGCGCGGCGACCCAACGCATTTTGGTATAAGCGTGGCCATGAACGCGGCGCTGGCTGGAGCGCACGCGGCAGAGACTATTTTGGCGAATTTGGATGCCGACCCCGAGCTGCGCCTCAAAGTGCTCAGCATTGTGAACCGTACCTTGGCCATCACTGCGCACGGCCAAACTTGCGATATGATGAATAGTCTAGTTCCCAATCCTAGCGAAGCCGATATCGAGCGCGTACTAGAATGGAAAACCGCGCTGTATAGTTTTATCAACCCGTTGCATGTGGGCATGGTGCTGGCCGACGCCGACTGCCACGCCACCGACGCGATCACTCCCTTTGCCCGCGAAACCGGCAAAGCCTTCCAAATTACCGACGACATCATGGGTATTTTTGGCGACGAAAAAGCGCTTGGCAAAACCACAGGTGAAGATATCCGTGAAGGCAAGGCTACAATGCTCATGCAATACACCTTAGCCCACGCGCCTTCCCCTGACGCAACATTTTTACGAAGCCACCTCGGCGCAGCCAAACTTACCGCAAGAGATCTGGCCCGATGTAAAGAAATCGTCGAGAAAAGTGGTGCCCGCAGCTATGCTCAAGCAGTTGCCGAGCAACATGCCGCCGCCGCGCTTAAAGCATTAGACGTAGAGCGGGCGCGTTGGCAGGCGGAAGATGTAGACTTTTTGCGCCAGCTAGCCACCAGTGTCGGTGCGCGCAGCGTGTAAAGCGGCAGTTATTGCGGAATATCCAGGGTAGTTTATAATAGAGTCTTACAACGTGTAACCTCATGATCAGGAGTAAAGTAATGGCCGCTAACCCAGTGTACTCGCAGGCTTATCGTCCAATTTACAGCACAGCCTTGCAACAGAGGCCCAGCATCAACGTACCATGGTTGCGCCCTGGGCGGCCGACCAACTGCTCTCCGGCGGGATGTTCCTCGGCGTGCCTCAAGATGTCCGCGTGCAAGCGGCCACCATTCTCAATAATTTTGCTCAGGGGCGGATGGCCGACGGCGTAGAAGGTTTTGGGAATGTTCCGCTCATAAGTCGGTTTGGCACAGGAGTCTTGCCAGATTCGGTCTAGGCAGCTTATTCGTTGCGAGTACCAGTGGAAGGCTCGCCGAACGCATTCGGGCTCCGTCCGTCTGTGGAGAACAACAAGTCTAACTACGTTGCCTTCTTGGCTATGTGCGGCATTGGCCCACGCCAGGTGCTTACTCTTAATACAGCTAGTAACGGTAATCATGTTGCAGTCGTCAGCCACCGTGGTGAAGGGCCTGAGGGCATTGTAACGCTGAATGACAGGCAACTGCCAGTCGACGGTCAGGATCCAGCAAAACGAACTGCCGACGCCCTGATCGTCACTAACCCTGACGTACAAATGGCTGTTGTGGGCGCTAATGCCGATATTCCTATCGTTGTCGGTACTAGTGGTGACGCATTGATAGCCGTCAATGGCGGCTGGCAGAATCTGGCAAGTGGCGTTGATCTTGCGCTTCGGGGTCAGCTCGCCAGCGCAGATTTGTTGGGAACGGAAGGTCCCGTAAACTTTGCGGTTGGTCCGGGTGCACGCAGAGATTTTGCAGTACGACTCGCGAGACTTGTCGAGGCGTCGCAAGGCCGTGCAATCTTGGGCGGTGACGCCGAGGCTTATTGGGACGCTGTCGACTTAGAATATAACCCCGACCACGAGAAAGTTGACCTCGAACTTGCTCACTGGGCGCAAAATTTAATGGGTGCACTTGCGCTGCGCGGCGGCATTGTTGGCGTTGACGTTTGTACAATTACGGGCGGACGCGCTGGCTATTTGCACTCGTCGCGGGTCGAGCGGGTGCCTGGCAGCCGTCCGGAGCCGGGCCAAATGGCAGACGGCGACCGCGGCATGACCGCACTCATTCCTCGGGGCATTCAGGCCCCTTACGCTCAAACTCGCTAGTCATGTATGCAGGTCAACGGCTACCAGACGACAGATAGGGTATACTGGAGTTATGGCTCAGAGACTCGTGATTATTGATGGCAAAAGTGTGTTTTATCGTGGCTACTATGCTATGCCCAATTTGAGCACCAAGGATGGCCGGCCAACTGGCGGCGTGTATGGCTTTGCCGTGATGGCCTTGGAAGTTGTCAAAAAATTGCAGCCCAATTACGTGGTCGTGGCCTGGGACAAGCGCCACACCAACATCCGTTCACGCCGCGAGCTATATCCGGAGTACAAAGCCAACCGCAAAGCTGCGCCCGAAGATTTCTACGACCAAGTAGAGATTCTGCACGAATTGCTGCAGTCGCTCGGCTGGCCGCTGTACGAATTAGACGACTACGAAGCCGACGACCTAATGGGCGCGTTTGCCATGCAAGCCGGCAAAAAGGGCATCGAGAGTTTTTTGGTGACCAGCGACCTCGATGTGCTGCAGTTGGTTAACCCGCATACCCACATTTACACGCTCAAAAAAGGGTTGAGCAACATCGAACTATTTGACGTCGCCCACTTCGAAGAAAAATACGGCGTAGGCGCGCACCAATGGGTGGACGTCAAGGCATTGAAAGGCGATTCATCCGACAACGTCCCGGGCGTGGCCGGGATTGGCGAGAAAACCGCGCTCGAGCTCATCTCTACCTATAAAACGCTGGACGGTGTATACGAAAATATCGACCTGCTCAAGCCAGCGCTGCGCGACAAATTGGCCAAAGACAAAAAAATGGCCTATCTGAGCAAAAAATTGGTCACGCTCATGGTCGATGCGCCACTTGATATGGATTTCGAAAAAGCTAAGCTGCATGACGGCGTGTCGCCGGAATTTGTGGCCATGCTGCGCAAGCTTGAATTTCGCACGCTGCTGCGCCAGGCCGAAGCTCAAATGACCGACGAAGAGCGTGCCGCCGAAACCGCGGCAATTGCGCCCGAGGATGAGCTGGTACCCGCCAAAAAAGTGACTTTTGAGACCAAGAATTTTCCCGTCAACAAACCATACCTCGTACAACCAAGCCCTGACGGCAAAGAACTGTGGGTGAGCGCGGGCCCTACAGAATACGCGGCCATTCCGTTTAAGAAATCGGTGGCAGTACTGGCCATGCCGCTCATTGGTCACGACCTCAAATCCACCTTTCGCATGCTATTAGCAGAAGGCATCGAGTTTGCCGGTGACGTCGCGCACGACACTCGCATTGCTGCTTTCTTGCTCAATAGCCTGGAGCGATCGCGCGAACTGAGCGATATTTTGGGACGCTCAGTGGACCTCGAAAACGGTGGCGAAATCATTGCCGCCATCTGGAAAATCTACGCCGAACAACAAACCCAGTTCGAAAAATTACCCAAAATTGCCAAGCTGGCCCACGACATCGACTTTCCGAGTATTTTTTTGCTCGCCAAGATTGAGGATCGCGGCATTTTGCTCAATAGCGAATACCTGGACAAAATGAGTGGCGAATTCGCCAAAAAAATTGGTGCGCTAGAGCGCAATATTTACGCTCACGCCGGCAAAGAATTTAACATCGCCAGCCCAGCACAACTCGGCAATATTTTATTTGAGACCTTGCAACTGCCAACCGAAGGCGTCAAAAAAGGCAAGACCGGCTATTCCACCGGCGCCAACGAATTGGCCCGGCTGCGCGGCCTGCACCCGATCATCGACCTTATCACCCAGTACCGCGAGTACACCAAGCTCAAAAGCACCTACATCGACTCGCTGCCCAAGCTGGTCGACGAGCATGGCAAGCTGCACACCACCTTTGCCCTAGACGTGGCCGCCACTGGCCGGCTCAGCTCGCACGACCCTAACCTGCAAAATATCCCGACCCGTACCGATCTCGGCAATGCTATCCGCACCGCGTTTGTGCCAGGCAAGGGCAACGTATTTGTGAGCGCCGACTACTCGCAGTTTGAGCTGCGTTTAGCTGCGGTGATGGCTGGCGACAAAGGCTTGGTCGAAGACTTTAACAACCACGTCGATGTCCACACTAAAACTGCTGCGGAAATTTACAACGTGCCCATGGAAGAGGTGACCAAGGCTCAACGCCGCCACGCCAAAATGGTCAACTTTGCGGTGTTATATGGCATGAGCGCCCACGGCCTCAGCCTGGCCACGGGCATGAGCATTATTGAAGCTCGCGACTTTATTCAAAAATATTTCGAGCTGCGGGCACCGATCAGAAAATATATCGACAAGACCCTCAAAGACGCCTTGGAAAACGGCTATGTGGAAACAATTTTTGGCCGTCGTCGCCCATCACCCGACCTCAAGAGTAGTAATTTTGTGGTGCGCGAAGCCGCCAAGCGTGCCGCTGCCAACATGCCCATCCAGGGTACCGAAGCTGACCTCATGAAGCTAGCCATGCTCAAAGTCGAAGATAAACTCGGTGACCTGGGCAAGCAAATCCTGCAAGTCCACGACTCAATTTTGGTGGAGTGCCCGACCGCCAACGCCGACGAAGTAGCCAAAATCCTCAAAGAAACCATGGAGTCGATCCACCCGCTGCCCGTGCACCTGAAAGTCGACGTCACCACTGGCCAAAACTGGGGTGAACTGTAGCCATGGCCGCGCAGGATTCTCCTGACATTTACAAAGCTGCCGGGATTATCGTTCGAGACCGCAAGCTGCTGCATGAACATTCGTATGGTAAGCCGGCATTCATTGCGCCGGGAGGCAAAATTGAGCCTGGCGAAACCGCTGCCCAAGCCTTGGTGCGCGAGCTAAAGGAGGAGTGCTCGATCGACGTTGCCGAAGCCGATCTCGAACCGTTTGGCACATTTAGCGCCGAGGCCGCCGGCCAGCCCGGCAGGCAAGTGCACATGCAAGTGTTTATGGTCAAAAAATGGCAGGGCGAGATTAAGCCAGCGGCCGAAGTTCAAGAATTGCGCTGGTTCGATTCCAATCTGCCCACAGACATCGAAATTGGCAGCATTAGTGCCCACGAGATTATTCCCCGGCTCAAGGCGCAAAATTTGATTGATTAACCGCGACGAGCCGCCGGTCAACAGCGTGGCAGTGAAAATGTTCGCTATCGCTAGTAGATAGTTGGTGCTAGCATATCCAGTATGGCTGAACAAAAAACTGATTTTTACGAAGTGCTCGATGAACAAGGGCACAAGACCGGGAAGATCTTAGACCGCGAGACCGTACACAAGCAAGAACTGTGGCACGAAGTGGCCAACGTGTGGATTATGAACATGCGCGGCGAAGTGCTGCTGCAGTTGCGTGCTCCGGGCGTAGAGCTCGAGCCAAACGTTTGGGATGTTGCCGTGGGCACGCACGTCCGGCCCAACGAAGACCCGACCTTGGCCGCGCAACGCTGCTTGCACACCGAGCTGGGGCTCGAGGTTAGCATCGATAAATTGCGACACTTATTTAATATCCAGTCCGCCAACCCAGTTGGCGATGGCATGACACACCGTACGCTCAGCCACGTTTTTTTGCTCAAGCAAGATACCGACCTAGCAGATTTGCACTTTGACCTCGAAAAAATCACTCGTTTAGACTGGAAAATGCCGGAGGCGGTCATGGGCGACATTGGAAGCAGCGAAGCCACAACCCCGTACCGTCCGCGCGCCGGCGACTATTACTCAAGGTTGTTTGAGGCATTGCAGGCCGAATCGCAGATGTAACGTTTACGAGCGTTTGCTACACTACAATCATGAAAATTGGTGCAGATTATATCGGTGTTGGTGTTGGCGCGATGATCTTTAACGACGCCGGCGAGTTGCTTATGATGAAGCGCAGCAAGGCTGCCAAAAATGAACATGGCTGTTGGGAAATCCCTGGTGGCAGCGTCGATTTTGGTGAGACACTGGCGCAGGCGATTGTGCGCGAGATGAAAGAGGAAATAGGCGCCGATGTGATTGTTGAGCAGCAACTGCTGTCTATTAATCACCTCATCCCGGGCGAAGGCCAGCATTGGGTCTCGACACCTTTTTTGGTCAAAATAGTACCTGGCCAAACAGCCAAAATTATGGAGCCGCACAAGTGCGACGGACTGGGCTGGTTTACGCTCGACAAGCTGCCAAAACCATTGGCAATCACCACGGCCTTAAACCTTGAGGTCTACCGCCACCATCTTGCGCAAGCAACGCAGTCTGGTAGACTGGGTAAAACATGACTGAGCACATAATTAAAGTTGGCGTGGCGGCGTTGGTTATCCGGGATGGCAATATCTTGATGGGAAAACGCAAAGGTTCGCACGGCGCCGGCGAATATGGTTTGGTTGGTGGCCACGTCGAGTACGGCGAAACGCTTGAGGAAGCCTTGTTGCGTGAGATCGCCGAAGAGTGCGGCATTACGGTTAAAAATATCCGCCTGCTGTGTATTTCGGATATGCTCAACTATCCGCCAAAACACTATGTCGACGTTGGTTTTGTTGCCGAATGGGAATCCGGCGAACCGCAAAATTTGGAGCCCGAGAAGCGCGAAGCCTGGGAGTGGGTCCCCATGGACAGCCTACCCGAAAATGTTTTTGGCACGACACCCCAATACATTGAGGCCTACAAAAGCGGCAAGAATTATTTCACGGTGCGGTAAGATGAGGCAGCTCCACTCACCGAAGGCTGTCTTGTTTGATATGGACGACACGCTGATTAAGACGTGGCAGACCAAATGGGCGCACAGCAAGTTGGTAGCGAAGAAGTATTACAACCAGGATTTGACCGACGAGACGTTGCACAAGCACTGGGGCAAAAGTTTTGACGTAATGGTCGGCGAGCTATTCCAGCACGCCGCACCGCTGGGCGAGATTCGCGAAAATTATTTCCGCCACGACCACGAATTTCTCAAACCCGCCCACGACGAAGCGGTAGACTTGGTCCAGGCTTTGTTAGATGCGGGCATTGCGGTTGGTGTGGTTACCTCAATGACAACCGACATTGCCTACAAGGATATGCGCGACAACGACTTTCCACTGGAGCGATTTGCCATTATTCAAGGCTGCGACCTAACTCCCGTGCACAAGCCCGATCCGCACGTTTTCGATCCAGCGCTAGCGGCGCTCAAAAAGCAGGGGATTACAACCGACATCGTCTATGTGGGCGACGCGCTCAGTGATTTTTATGCTGCTCGCGATGCGGGTTTGGAATTTATTGCCGTCACTACAGGTCTGGTCGACAAAGCAACCTTCCAAAAGGCTGGCGCTATGGCCATTGTTGCTTCGCTGGCTCAGGTGCGCCGTCTGTTACTCCCGGCCTAAGGGCGATTTGTGATGTTTACCTGGGTCGAAGTTTTGTCGGTAAGCAAAGAATGATTAGTGGACGAGTTTTTTGGTCCAGCTATTGAAATTAATAGCGTATTATGGTATTGTTTATAGTAAACACGTAAGGTGTTAGGTAGAGTATGAGATATTTCTTAGGATTTTTAGCCGTTGTTGCACTCATCGTCGTAGTCTTTATTTTGATTTTGAAAGGCTTTGGCGGGCACGCCGCGCCAAAAAATCAGATCAACTTGCTCGATTACGCCAACACCCAGACCGAAGTCCAGTTGACCGTCGAAGGCCCTATTAACGCCGACCCAAATCACGTTGGCTACCAGATCACCGTCGGCCGCGATACCAATAGTATCCAGACCACCAAGGGATACCAAGGTTCGGTGACCAACTTCAAGACCTACCCAAACAACGCCGCCTCGTACGCCGAATTTTTGCGCGCCTTGCAATTGCTTAACTTCACCAAAGGCAACGCTGATCCAACCAAGGCCGACGAACGCGGTTTCTGCCCAAACGGCCAACGTTACGTTTTTGAGATTACCGCCGCCGACCAAGACGTCGAACGCTACTGGTCGACCTCTTGTGGCGTCGGTACGTTCCAGGGTAACACCAGCTTGGTGCGTAATTTGTTTAACAAGCAAATCCCCGACTTTGACACTGTTGTTCGCGGCCTGCGGCTGTAATCCGTTACAATACGGGTATGGTTCGCGCGATTATCTTTGATTGTTATGGGGTTCTAGCGAACCTTGGCTGGCTGCCGTTTAAACGTCACTACTTTGCTGATAAGCCAGAGCTTGCGCAGCAGGCCACCGCACTCCGTGCGCAAGTCGACGCCGGGCATCTTAGCTACGCCGAGTTTTTGGATCAAGTCGGCGTCCTCGCCGGTATTCCTCCGGCCCTGGTGCGCGAAGTCGTCGAGGATACGCCCGCAGACGCGGAGCTATTTGAGTACATCACTCGTGAGCTGAAGCCACATTTCAAGATTGGCTTACTAAGCAATGCGGGCAGTGACCGTTTGCACGATTTATTTACGCCGCAGCAACTTGGGATTTTTGATGCCGCGGTTTTGTCTTTTCAGATTAATGCGATCAAGCCCGAGCCGCGTGCCTACGAAGCAATTGCCGAAAAGTTGGGTTTGCCGGCAGAGGAGTGCCTTATGGTCGACGACCAAGCCGGGTACTGTGACGGCGCTCGCGCTGTTGGCATGCAGGCAATCTGTTACCAGGATTTGTTCCAATTGCGAGAGGCGCTCGCGCCGATTCTGGCCGCTAACCAATCCGAAAAATAAATCGTTTGGTGGTGTTGGCTGCTTTTTGCAGGGCGGGTAAGCGCATCCGCAGGGCATTAGCCAGCGACGCGCTGCCGACTGTAACCACCAGCGACTCGCCTTGCAGACCGACGCTAGAGGGAGCGCCAAACTCCTCAGTAATAAACTTTTTGACTGCCACAATTTCGTCCGGCTGCGCCGGATTGTACTTGCCGAGCAAATCTTTAAGGCTATCCATATACCCTAGTCTAGCAGCGGTTGCCGCAAAACTACCATATGTCGGTATACTAAAGGCATGCCGGAGCTACCCGAGGTTGAGACTATACGGATTGGGCTGAGCGATTTGCTGCCCGGCCGCATCGTTAAAAGCGCAACGCACGACTGGCCAAAGAGCTTTCCCAATGCACCAGGCGACGTAGCACAATTTTTGGTAGGCGCTAGCGTGCAGGCGGTGCGTCGTCGCGCCAAAGTGCTCATCATCGACTTCGGTAGTGCGTATTCGTTGGTGATCCATCTCAAAATGACTGGCCAGCTGGTATTTCGTTCCAAAACCGAGCGCTTTGGGGCAGGGCATCCCAGCGACAGTTTGATCGGCGAGCTGCCGGACAAATCCACCCGCGTGGTGATTGCCTTTGAAGACGGCGCCACGCTGTTTTTTAACGATCAGCGTAAGTTTGGCTGGATGCGCTTGCTGCCAACGCCAGAGATAGAAAACCTCGACTTTTTTAAGAAAGTCGGGCCGGAACCGTTGGCTGACGATTTTACACCCGAAGATTTTATCGCTCGCCTCCAGCGTCGCAAAAACAGCGGCATAAAAGCCGTATTGCTGGACCAGACTATAGTCGCCGGTGTTGGCAATATCTACGCCGACGAGTCGTTGTGGGGTGCCAAAATCCACCCCGAAATCAGGGTCGCTGAAGTGCCCAAAAATAAACTCGTCGATTTGTATGATGCCTTGCGCACGGTTCTCAAACTCAGCATTGAGAAAGGCGGCTCCACCGACCGCAATTACGTCAATCATGAAGGCAAGCGCGGCAGCTATCTCACCTTCGCCAACGTTTTTCGCCGCGAAGGGCAGGCC
>CAZDTZ010000008.1:0-50105 GCA_964508535.1 uncultured Candidatus Saccharibacteria bacterium | reverse complement strand
TAGGTCATGCTGCCGTGGGTGTCGTATTCGCTGTAGTTGGCGGTGGGGTCGGTGCTGGCAGTGAGGCGGTCGGCTTTGTCGTAACAGTATGTGTTGGTGACGCCGTCGATGGTCTGAGTGGTGCGGTTGCTGTCTTTGCCGGCATTGACGTTGGTGCCGTTGCCCGTACCGCAAGCGCTTGCTTCGGTGCTGTAACCGTAACTGTAGCTGTGTGGCCCGATGTTGGCTGAGGTTAACCGACCTGCCGTGTCGTAGCCGTAACTGTAGGCCAGGCTGTTTGCGCCACTGGTTACGGTGTCAGTAAGAATCTGGCTGGATTGGCTACGGGTAACGGTGTCGGCGACCTGAGTAGTGCCATTGCCCAACGTGTAGGTGTTGCTGCTGCTGCGGCCAAGTGAATCGCGGCCGAGCGTCAGCTTGAGCTGGTTAGCTGCCGGGTAGGTGACGTTGTCTACGCGGTTGTAGGCGTCGTAGGTTATGTGGGCATACGTGGTACCGTCCAGCTTTTGGTCGGTCAGGCGGTTGTAGTTATCGTAAACATACGTTTCGGTGCCGAGCGGGCTAACACGCTGGCTGACGCGGCCGAGCGAGTCGTATGCCGTAGTTGTTTCGTCGTCGTGCACGTCCCGATATCTGGTGGTGCGGCCAAGCAGGTCGGTCCAGGTGACGATCCAACCGTTTCCATCCCAGCTCGTGACCTCCAACGGGTTACCGCTCACGGCATACATATTTTGGATGGTTCGGGCGGCTTCGCCATTAAAAGCGGGCACATCTGTTTCGATAACACGGCTACGCGTGTCGTAAATGGTGCAGGTCCAGGGGTCATTGTTGTAGCGAGTTGCTACGACGTTACCGCTGTCGTCGTACACTGTTTCGGTGGTGCGGCCTGTCTGGCTGCCGGTGCCATCTGGGTCGGGTTCGGTCTTGAGTTTGAGCATGCCGGCTTGTTTGTAGGCTTCGGTAGCAGTGGTGCAAGGGTTATCGCGAGTTTCAGTCGCACCGTAATAGCTGTAACTGGTGGTTGCACCGCCGGGCAAGGTTTTGCTCGTTTGGCGAAGGTAGCCGGTACCCGGAGTTTCGTAGGTGCTGGATGTGGCCAAGTTGAGGCCGCTAGGGTCTAGTGTGCTGCTTTGAGGTAGGCCTAACTCTGGATTAGCGCCGTAATTCGTAATGCTTGTGGTGTTGCCGAGCGTGCTGTCGTAGCTGATTGTGCTGGTTTGCAGGCTGTAATCTGGCTTGAGGTAATTACTAAAGTCTGTGGTGTCGCTCTGCCCTGGCCCGCTCATGTGCAACGCAATGCTGCCGGGGGTGCCAACCGTGGCGTAGTCCAGGTCAAAACGGTAGGCAATGCCCGCGGTAAGCGTGCGCGTACCGCTGCTGGAGCCAATAGTTTCGGTGCGCCGCGACCAACTGTCGAACACGGGCTGGTCGTCGATATTTAACCGCACTGCGTCGTCGTTGAAGGCAGTAAAGGTGTAGGTGCCGCTTTGGGTCACACGGAACTTGCCGGTGGCGCTAAAGCCAGTGGTGAAGCCGCTGTCTGGTGCAATTGGCGGCGCTGCGGCATTCGCAGACATCTGGCCCGTAGAACTGGTGAAGCCGGTGGTGTGCAACTTAGGTGCACCTACGAAGCTACCGTTTCCACTGCCATTGTCCTTGAAGTTGTACCAGGCAACTGCTGGGCCCACGATGCCCGCATCAAAGCTAGTGTCGGTACGTGGTACTTGGCTCGCATAACTGCTTTGGGGCGTAATATCTACGTGCCCATTTGTGGCATTGCGCGCGGCGTTAAACCAGCCTGAAGGCGCTGGGCCGTATTGCGTTACCTGACGATCTTCGTCGTCGTAAATAGTGCTCGATAGCAAACCAGTAGGGTCGATTGTGTCGTACGACAGGTCCTTTACGCTGTCCCAAAACGTCGTCGTGCTCAGACCCGTAACGTCGGTGTCTTTGGTGGTGCGAAGCAGATTGTCATAGGAGACTTGGCGAGTATAGCCATTGGGTTCGGCGGCGCCGGTAACATGTTCGTTGGTTGTGCCGGCGGTCGGAGAAAATTGCCGCGTGTAGAGGTTATTGCCCGATGATTCGCACCCGCGGTAGAACAAGTTAACCCCGCCCGCTTGGTCGACTGACAAATATGGTGAACTGGTTATGCAGCCACTTACAGTTTGCGGCGTAGACCAGCCAGTGCCAAGGTTGTAGGTACGTTGCTGCATGTTGTTGCCGGATGTAAGGGTGACCAGGTCTATATTGCCTGGGGTGCCTGAGGCGGCAGCAACCGCGCCGGCGATGGTGTCGGTGCCCACACTCGCAAACGACGTCCAACCATTTGCTGTGCTGTAACTTAATTGTTTGAGGTTGGCTGTGCCGGTACACGAACGCGTAAAGACATCAAGACGGCCGGAGCCCCAGCTGCTGACAGTTGGCGCATCCGCCATACACATGTTGCTCGTGTCTGGATTATCCCAGCTGCTCCAACCGCTGTCATAATAGATGTGCGACAATGCGTTGCTGCTATTACGTACAAACAGGTCAAGACGGTTTGCTCCCCAAGAGACAACACTCGGAGACGAGGTGGTAACGCCGCCGACCGGTGTAGAATAATCACTCCACGCGCCGTTGGAAAAAGTCTTTTGGAGAATGTTAGTGCCGGTAGTATTGCAACCTTCTACGAAAACGTCGAGCCGGCCAGGACCCCAAGACGCAACACTTGGATCGTTGAGTATGCACCCGCCTAATGATTCCCAGCTGCTCCAAACCCCGTTTGTGTAGAATTTGTGCTGCAGGTCGCTGCTTGCGCCGCGAGCGAAAAGGTCAACGCGGCCAGGACCCCAACTCACCGTAACTGGTCGGCTTGCAATAACATCGCCAACTTGTTGAGGAATGGTGATTGCCTCTTGCCCGCCCGGTTTGTATTCTATGGTGTTTTGAATACGGGCATCTCCAGCATTGGCGGCTGGCTGAGTCACGGTAATCGCTCGGCCAAGCATGTCATAGCTGATTTGAGTCGTTGCCGTGTTATCGTTGGCACGGACACCGGCGGCAATAGCGTCGTTGGCTAATGAATCGCGTATTAAAATAATACGGCCGAACGAGTCATAATCGTAGTCTGTCAGTTCGTTGCCGGGTTTGGCGATGCGCGATAGATATCCGCTTTTATAGTAAAAATACGTGTTGCGGCCATCATTTGTCTGGACGTTGCACAGCATGCCGGAAGGCGCGTTGGCATCGTAGCCGGTAGGTGCGGTTCCACACTGGCTTTCACCGCTATAATATACCTTTGCCCAGCGACTAGTATCTACGCCGTCGGTAATTTGGCGGATACTATTTGGGCCGCTGTTGACAGCCTGGTAACTGTACTGCAGCGCAGCAGGATGGCGGTCGTCGACAGGATTAGTGACACTTTGCAGCGTGCCATCCGTATTAAAGACGTAGGTGCGGCCATCAACATCCAAGAAAGTGAATGTGCCGTCGGCATTGCGCACGAGCTGACCATCTTCGTTGAGGGGTGGCTTGTAGGAACCATTTTGGTACGTATATTCGTGCGTGTCACCAGTTGAGTCCGTCAATACCACACTGTTTTGGTTGGCCTTGATGTGATCATAACCGAGGTTACCATCTGGGTCGATGCCCAGATTCCAACCGCTCGGCAACACCTGCGCTTGAGTTGAGAGCCATGCAGTGGGCACAACCTGTTCGGCTACGGCGCCCTTAACTTTTAAGGCGATGGTGGCGCCGCCAGTATGTTCGTAATAGTCAATCGTAATTGGCACGCTTTGGTTGGCAGACAACGTGTAATTGCCGCCCCAGTGGTCGCCCGCTGTTTGGTCTTGCCATAAGTTGAGCACCTGATTATTATCGTTTCCAACGGTAATCCGTACGCCGTCATCGCTTTGGGCGCCAAACGTGTAGTTTCCAGCCACGGGCGCTGTAAACCGTCCCGTCCATCGAACCATAAAGTTATCGGTCGGGCCATTCGGCACAGGCGCACCCACATCCCAGGCAAAGTTGACCCACGGGTCGTTGCGCTGCATAAACATAGGCGCAGTGCTGATGTTGTGCGTGCCGTCGTCGAAGTAGTAACGGCCGACCAGCCCATTTGTTTGCGTGACGGGGCGCGGGTCGGTGTGCAGCCATGTAGAAGGCATTGCTCCTTCAGCCACGGCGCCCTTAACCCACAACTTGGCGTAGGCGTTGCCAGTCTGTTCTACGTAATCTGCTTCGATTGCAACTGTCTGGCCAGCGGTGAGTGTTATGGCGCTTGCACCATAACAAACGGTAGACGGACAAATGCTACCCGTGTACAGAGTCTGGTTGTTGACTTTTACGGTAAAGCTATCGTCGTGATTGCCACCAAAATAATATGAACCCGTCGTCGGAGCCGTAAACCACCCGGTCCACTTTGCCGAAAAGCCATCAGTATTCATGCCTGCCGATGGCGCACCGGCAGCCCAATCAAAGTCAACGTTTTGATCAACACGGGTCAGGGCTGCGTCGCCAGACATAGAGGTGTTGTTCCAGTACTGGCCATTCAACCCCGCACGGCTGCGTTGCGGCGAATTGTAGTCGAGGCTCACACCGAGACTGCCGCCTAACGCAGAACTGGTATGACTGCTTGCGGACGTGCTGACATTGCCGTTAGACAAATCAACAGTAGCCGGCCCGAGCGTATCGTACGTTTGGGTCTTGTCTTTACCAGTGCGCATATCAATCTTGAAATTAATTGCCGTACTCCAGGCTCCATAGCCCGAACCTGTGGGGTCATAACTACGAGACTGCACATAGTAAGTAGAGCCGTCCTGTAACATGCCGTCTGGAATAGTCCACTGCGTTGTACTTATCAGCCCTGAGCTGATAATAGTGCCTGTACCCGCTGGCGAGGTACTCACGCGGAGTTCGTACTGCAATGGAACACCGTTATTTGGGTTGGCGACCGCGCCAATACGGAAGGAGACCTGTGGGTCTACAAACACCTGGCCAAAAGCTCCTGGCGTAATGATAGGCGGCGCTGAGGGAGCATCGCCCCAAGTAAAGTTCATGTACGTATACAGTGGATCGAACTCCTTGAAGGAGCTGTTTGTGCTTTCATCACCCTGTAACATCAGCCACATGCCAAAATCGTTATTTGCAATGCGGTTTTGGTACAGGTTAGTGACGTCTATGTCGCCAGAGCTGCCAACGTTGGTACTGCCGCCATACAAGTTGCCATCTATACAGTTAAAGTTGGTATTGCACGTGGATCGCCAGGCATATACGGGGCTGCTTGCTGTCGTGCCGTGCCAGCCTGGCCCTGTCTGCATGTTCATGTACAGCTTCGCGACGACTAAGCGTTTGTTGGTATTTTGAAAACTTGTATACGGCGCGTAGTAAGCGCTGCGCCAGGCGTACACAGAACTGCCACTAATCAATGTGCCGTTATACACCTTACACTGCGGGCTACCCGTGTACCCACAAACGGTGCCATCGCTTTTAAGGGCCTTGTAATCACCGCCGTTTGTTATGCCAGTCGTTGTGTCTATACCTGGGTCTACGACAACTGGAAAGGCATTGGTAGGTAGATGCTGTAAAAAGTCTTTATCAACACTCACGGTAAGTGTGTTGCCCGTGTACGTCTGACTAAAAACAGAGGTGTCAGTAACCGGACCGTAGTTGTTAAGCATCAGGTTGAGCGGCATCAGCGAGAACTTGTCACCAAACGCACCTTTTATGGCGAACCCACCGCTTTGCTTGGGAGACAGCGCTGCGCCCAGCACTTGGAATGAGACTTGGTTGGCGGCGCTTTTGTCTTTTAGGATAAGATTTTCCTTTAGCTGGCCACCGGTCACAACATACTCGACGTTGACACCCGGCCAGAGGTCGTAGTAGTGGACGGTTTGCCTGCCCTGTGTATCGGTTGTAACGATTGGCGCAACTGTCTTGGCTCCCACGGGCACAAACCCTACTTGGTCGCCGCCTTGCTTTACGCGGATCATGCCGCGGTCGGAGTCGCTCGGTGAAAAACGGGCAATCCAGTCGTTGCCTTGCACCTGAAAGTTACTCGCAGAGGACACCCACGACTCCACCTGGCCGAAAATTTTACCAAAAATAGTGCCGGCGTCGCCTGCGTTTTTATCTTCTACAAGCGTTGTGTCGATCTTTTGCCACTGGCCATTTTTTTGGAAGTTAACTGGTTGAAAGTGGTGTTTCTGCGTTATTGTGCCGTCGGCATTGCGAACGAAGTCGTCGGTCGCAGTCCTCATGCTCGGAATGTCACCCGTGGTAACTTTGGCTTCGTCACCAACAGCTGGAAGCGCCTCGCCCATAGGTGGCGGAGTGCCAACCACACTTTGGATACTCTTGTTACTGGGGTCGGATGCGTCACCGGGTGTAGTCGGTGGCCCGGCATAATTCGTTTTAGCCGGTGTTTTTGTGTCCGGAGGGTTGGTCTGAGTGTGCGCTGTAGGCGACGACAAAGGGCCGCCATTACCTGTAGTTGCCGCATACGCCGAAGCCGGCGGAATGATAATGCCGGCAAGCATCACAATCAGTGAGAATAACGTACAACAACGCTGCAATACTTGCTGCGGATCAAATCTTTTGCGCATGGAATTTTTGATCCGTATCAGTGTCTGCATGTCGCCTCACCCTTTTTCGTTTTATGTGCACTTTACACTCGAAATATATCCTAGGTTTCCTGGAGAGACAACTATAATGTGTTGTGGTAAATGCTTCAATATCCTCTTCGGAGTGCCAGTTCAAAACTTTTGGCTTGAGCGCCACCACATATCGATTATTTAACGCGCAATAACTGTAATTTTGACCGTCACCGCAAAGCCGCCGTATGGTGAGCTAGAGTCTTCTACGTACGCAAAATCTTCGTAGTAGCCCGGTGTCGCCGCATCTGTTACTACAACAGTGTAGTTTGCCGAGCTACCGGTTGATGTGCCGCCGGAGACCATGTTTGCGCGGACGGGTGAGGTCGGCTTGTTGCTAAAACCATAGAACGTAACTGTGCGACTGTCCGTGGTTTTTACCGTAAATGGCCCCGTGCTACAGCCCACTGGTATAGTCACCGACTCCACGAACGAGATGGCCGTGTCTGCGTATGTCACTGGCGCGCCAGCCACAACCTTGTCGCAGGGGTCGGGTGTAGGTGTGGGCGCTGGAGTCGAGGTTGAGCCTTGGGCGCCCACAGTAGTAGTCGTGGCGGGTTGATTCGTAGATGTCTGCTGGTGCGTTGAGCCACTAGCTGTAGGAGACTTCGGAGTATCAATAACAGGTGCTTCGGCGCTAGCTGAATTTGTGTTGGCACCCAATACCGGACCGGCTTTTTGAGTTTTGGCAGCTTGCTTAACTGCTGAGATATTGTGTGGCTGACCACTGCCCTGTACGGCCAGGAGAGTGCTCGCCCCTAGGCCTAGCAATAGGACAATCGCAATCAAGGCTTGAGTTTTACGAGATAGGGTTTTTAGCTGTGACAAGGTGAACTTTGACATGTTCGGGCATTCCTAATACTTAATTTATTGTGCATATATTAACATACTTGGTCTATTTTGTCTATAATTCCACTTTTTAAAATGCCTGCTGGTAACCCATTTTTACCCCAAGACCGTTGGGAAAAACTTGCGCAAGTCGTGGAGTAGACCGGGCGTAAAGTCTTCGGGATGCTTAGCAACCTGGGCTTTGAGCTCGGCCAGCGTAAACCATTGTAGTTTGCTCACTTCTTTTGCTTCGGGCTGCAACACAACGTCGTGCGGCACTTTCACCGAATAGACACGTACAAACTGATTTATAATCCGGCCGTCGAACCGCTCATGGTACGGAAAAGTTGCCACGGCAGTAAGCGCAACATCGTGGAGGCCAATTTCTTCGGCTAATTCGAGAGTTGCAGCTTGGTCGTAGTCATGGCCTTCGTCCACATGCCCACCAGCGGCTTGATCCCAGCGTCCCGGAAAAAGTTTCATGCTCGGCCCGCGCTGTTGCAGCAACATTCGTCCGCGGTCGTCCTCAACAAAAATCGACACAATACGGTGGTACAGGCCTTTTTTCCAAACCTCAGCGAGCATGGCCGAACCCACTTCGTTGTCATTCTCGTCTACGACTATAACTGGCGGATATGGCATGGGTATTCCTTGCGGTAAGTATAGCTCCTCTTGCAACTGCGCAACTAATAAATTTTGCTATGCATCAGGTTTTTTGACCATTGCCGATATTAGTGTATAGTTTGCATTATTAATGTAAGGTTCTGGTGCGATGGCTGAAACTACCGGCTCTGGCTTTAACGAAAGTGTGGTGTCTGGCGAGCCTGTGCCAGGCCAACTCCTGGTGCGTGACTTCGCAACCGGCTTACTTGCGAACTTCCACGTCCGGCCAGGCCCCGGTTTCAGCTTGATCGAGTTGACTGGCTCACCGGCTGGCCCTCACGGCATTCGGGATCAGCTGCTAGCCAGTTCCCTGGGTGACATGATGGTTCGCGACGGCGAACTTCTTACTCCCAACCCAGTAACATACGAGGACTACGACCTGCCTGTTGTCATACCGGGAGTTGATGCAACCCTGATAGATATTGCGCATGGCGCAACAGTCCGGCAAACGCCCAAACGACGTTTTATTACCGCGGCCGAGGCCAAGCAGCTTGGCGATATGGGACCTGGTGTCATCGTCGCGGATTTCGGTGATACGACGGTCGTGGACTACCGCGGAGAATACGACTGGAAGGGAGTCGCTGGCGTCATATTTTGGTACGACACACCTGGTGGACGGATAGGCGAAAGACTGTGCGTCACCGCTGATCACGCACAACCGAGCGACATGCCTACCTTTGATAGCCAAGTTGTACTGCCCGGCAAGCTCAACCCAGGTACGCGCCAACCTAATTGGGAACGTCTGAGCCGCGCAGCGAGTGGTGTCGAAGAAATAGCAGCCTTCCTGGGCATAATGCGCACACTGCACCAAGCCTGAGCCAGCAATCAAGGTGTGTTTGCTAATTTGCGTCGCGGCGCAAGAACAGAATCCAGGCAACTATCCAGCCGGCCGTCAGCCATGCACCAACGACGAGTGCGGCGTGTCCGTAACTTAGCGCGCCGTGCATTGGCGCCTGCAAAACCGAGTTCAGGGCGGTAAATGGCAAATAGACAACGTTATTTTTGAGCAGCAGGCCGAGCAGCGCTTCAACCGGGCCAACGATCAGCAATGACACAATCGCACCGACTTGGTTGCGGATAATCGTCGCCAGCAACAGACCCAGCATAACAAACGCCCAACCATTAAATAGCGCTCGCCACACAAGGCTGTGGTAGTCGATTATCTGCGGCACCAAAGTGTGGCCATGCAAATGCACACCCCAGTAGGACGCCACTGGCGACAACACGCCAATGAGCACAGTAGCTCCCAAGGCAAATAGAGTTACAGCTAGTATCTTGGATACCAACACCTTTGTCCTGCTGTTAGATGAAGTTAAGGTATACATGATGAGGTTGTGGCGATACTCGTGCGCCATCAGCAAAATGGCGACCAAGGCAACAAAAACCATCGGCAAATTGGTGAGCGCGCCGATGACGTCTGCGGTCAGCAAGTGCGGATTCTGGAGTTCTGGGCCTATGAGTTTATATCCCTCGATGTAGCCGGCAAAAAACAGCGTGAACAAGACAGCTAAGCCAAGGAAAATATAGGTGGAGCGAACGGTGAGCAATTTACGGATTTCGGATTTGAATGACGCAAACATTATTTGGCACCTCCGGGTTTAGCCTGGTACTCTTCGCTGCCAGCGGTTAATTCGAGGAAGGCTTCCTCGAGCGATGCGGCGTGGTTGGCGAGCTCTAACACCGGGATGCCAGCCTCAAAGGCCAATTTGCCGATTTCGTCGGTCTTGACGCCGCGTACCCGCAGGCCGCCGTCGGCTCTATCAAACTGCCACGACCGGCCGGTGAACAGGCGCTCCAGCTTCGACAAACTGCCGGTGCGTACAAAGACACTAGAACGCGTACTGCCAGACAAAATCTCGCCAATCGAGGTGTCGGCAATGAGTTTGCCTTTGCCTATCACCACCACATTGTCGGCCATCTGCGACATTTCGCTGAGCAGGTGGCTAGAGATAAACACGGCGTTGCCCCTGTCGGCATAGTCCTTGATGAACTGCCGCAGCCAGGCGATCCCCTCGGGGTCGAGGCCATTGGCAGGCTCATCCAGCATCAGGTACTTTGGCTTGCCCAAAATAGCCGCCGCAATGCCCAGGCGCTGGCTCATGCCCAAACTAAACTTACCTGGCTTCTTTTTAGCGACATCGCTGAGGCCAACCAAATCAAGCGCTTCGTCAACTCGAGCCAGAGGGATGCTGCCGGCGTCGGCCAGAATGCGCAAGTGCTGCCGCGCGCTGCGCGTCGGGTGAAAGGCCTTGGCCTCCAGCAAAACACCGACAACATGAGAAGGACGGCTGTATGCGTGTAATGGTTTGCCGTCGAAGGTGGTGTGGCCGGTGCCATTATCCAGACCGAGCATCAGGCGCATGGTCGTGCTTTTACCGGCACCATTGGGGCCCAAAAAGCCCGTTACTTTGCCAGTAGCAACCTCAAACGTAAGGTCATCTACCGCTACTTTTTTACGGTAGTGTTTGCTGAGGTGCGCTGCTTTAATCATGCCCCTAGTATAGCATCAACACTTTGATTAACAGACCTTGCGCAATCACAAATATCTGTGTTGTAATATAATCCAACTTGATGGAGCTACCGTTATATGTCTATTGACCCCGGAGAAATCGCCCGCATTAAGGATGCTGCATACCTAGAGGCTGCAGCCTTTGAATTACCCGTAGGTTGGGAAGAAGGCCGTCAACAAGTATACGGGCTAACAATTGACAGCGAATCGACCCGCGATCGTGATGACGCACTCGCCAAAGGAACGCTGCCGAACGGCGGCACAAGGCTCTCTACCGGTATTGCAGATGTCGGTACTTTTCTCTGGGACAAGAGAGACATCGAAGCCCATGCCCGCCATATGGGCGAGACTCGTTATCTGGCCGCAGGCAACGTCACCATGATCCCGCCGCGAGTGAGCGAAGGTGTGCTCAGTATTTTGGACGACAAACCGGACAAGAATCACCCTGGCAAGATGCTGAATACCCCCGTTATAAGTGTCCATCTTGGGCTGAGCCCTGAAGGCGAAATTGGAGGCCTTGAGCTATCGCGTGACTCCATGACGCCACAAGCGATGAGCTATCGGCGCGTAGGACTATTGACCGCAGGTAAAGGCCCGCTTAAAGAAGTTGCCGGAATGCGCAAATACGAAGACGTGGCGCTTGCATTGCTCAACAAGCGTCGTGAAGGCGGTGCCTTCGCCTTCTACGACCGCGAAAGGGGCGTCATGACAGACGACGACGGCGGCCTGATTACCTTTCCTGAACGCAGTAACCGCTCCGGGCAACTTATTGTCCAAGAATTTATGATCCTAGCAAATACAGCCGTGGCCACCTACATGGCCCGCCATAACATTCCAGCACTGTACCGCAACCACCACTTGCGCGAAGGAGCCAAAGAGAGAGATCTACAACGTTTGCTTTCAGGAGAGGAACTCACCGGCAACTTACTAGGCAGCGTGTACGCCCGTGCGCGTTACTCGCCCCATCTTGAGGGGCACGTGGGCCTAAGTCTTGACGCATATATGCACTTCACCTCACCACTTCGTCGCTTTGCCGATTTCGTCAACCATTGCAACTTGGTCGCACACCTCGACGAGCGCAAATACCCTTACCAAGGTGATGCGCTCGAGGAAATCGCGGCCCATCTCAATGGTGTACAAGATATAACGCGCGCCGGCAGACGCGAAACTGCAATCAGATCAGCGCGGGCTGGAGCCGCCGCTGGCGCCCTTGCTGCTACAGCCCAAACTCTAAAAGCAGACGGAGATAACTCAACTAGAGTAAAAGCATCGCAAAGTAATCCTGCTCTTTCTACGGTACTTCGTCACGCAGTCGCTACTGGAGAAGCGGTAGACGGCCTCGCTGAAGTCCTAAGTGGGAAGTTAGAAGCCGCCGGACTCACCGTTGGTGAGATGGCCTACATTGTGCCGACGCCGCACGTCCAAGGTGGAGGGATGGAAGCAGTCCGCACTTCGCTCATGGACCGGCTTGCCGCCAGGCCAGCCGAAGCTTTCTCGGTGCTTACCGCGGCGGAGGCCGCCGGAACTATCACCGAGTTTACTCACGCCGAGACCAATATAGCAGAACAAGTCTTTCGTTCCACGGCGAGCATACGGAGCCGAGATGGCACACTGCACACCGCTACTGCCGACGCAACCGGAAAAAACGCCGCCAGCCAACTGGCTGCGCTTAAATTGCTTGCCGAAATGAACAACTACGCTTTGCCTGAAGCAGCCATAGACACAACGCCGCCGGCAAACCGTAAGAATGAGTTACAAGAGTTACTGGTCGCCGGAAAGCTCCGTTTGCCCGACTATGCTACAAAAGGATTCGCCGGTAACTTTGTATGCACCCTCACCTTCAACGTAGGAGGACAGCCATATACGTTCGAAGGGCGAGGTACTAACAAAAAAGAGGCTGAGCAAGCAGCCGCGCAACTTGGGCTTGAGGCGGCAAAAGTCGTTGTCACCCCAATCCCCAAACCTAAGGCTATAAAGTATGTGCCGCCAAGCAGCAAGCGAAAGCCTATCCCCGTGAATCCTGGTCTTGGCCCCATCAATAAACTACAAGAATACGTAGCAAAACAAAACGGCCTTAAGATTGGGCAACCCGATGACGGCTCGATGCCATGCTATGAGATTTCTCAGGCTGGCGGAGAACCCCACGCGCCTAACTTTACTGCCACGGTAACAGCCCGCGTTAATGGCGTAGACGTGCAGTATACCGGCGAAGGGCCAAGCAAGGCTAAAGCCAAAGAAGCAGCCGCAGCGGCAGCGCTTGCGGCTATCACAAGCCAGGACAACGAAGGCTAATACAGCAGCGGCAAATAGCTACTCGCCGAGCAGGCCAAGGAGTTCGCCGGCAGCCGAACAGGCCATGAGCCGCTCACGCAGCTCCTTGGCACCGTCGAAGTCGCTGACGTAAATCTTGCAGAACTTATTCAGCACGGCTAAGCGGCGGTCTTGGTTTGTCCAGGTTTGTGAGAATAATTTGACCTGTTTGGCATAAAGCTCTAGTCGCTGTGCTTTGGTGTACGTTGGCCAAGGACTCTGCCCGACTTTAGAAAAAACGAACGGGTCCTGGAATACGCCACGGCCAATCATGATGCCATCCAGCTGATACTTTTGGGCCAATTCTAGGCCTTGTTCGCGGCTAAGCACATCGCCGTTGCCAACGATAAGTGTCTGGGGTGCGATCTTGTCACGTAATTCGCGCACTTTGCCAATCATTTCCCAGTTGGCGGGTACATCACTCATTTCTTTGCGAGTACGGCCATGAATAGTGAGCATGTCCAGATTTTGCTGGAGCAACAACTCGTGCCAAGTGAGATCAACATTGTTAAAACCGAGGCGAGTCTTAACGCTCACGGGCACTCGGCCAGCCACACCTTCCTGCGTTGCCTTAATAATTTCGACGGCTAATTCCGGGTGGTTGATGAGGTCGCTACAGCAGCCGTTGTGCACCACGGCCTTCACCGGACACCCCATGTTGATGTCGACACCCGCAAAGCCCATTTCTACCAGTTCGTTAGCGGTTTTGCGATAATTTTCTGGGTCTTTGCCCCAGATTTGGGCGATGATCGGCTGCTCCTCCGGTGTAAACCTGATGCGCTTGAGCAACCTTTCACGCCCTGCGCTCTGCAAACCGTCGACATTCACGAACTCAGTAAAGAACAGATCTGGCGGCGCGCAGCCAGCCACGATACGCCGAAACACGGTGTCGGTAACATCGTCCATCGGCGCCAGCACAAAAAAAGGCCGTGGCAAACTTGTAAGCACGTTCATGATTACTATTATGTCACTTTTAACAAAATATTGCCATCAATACTAATGTTGAAATACATCATACAATATTTTATAATTAATTATTATGACGGAATCGATCGGCGACGAGGCAGCCGCGCTACATGGAGAACGCCTAGCTCAGCGGCGTGACTTACGCGCAATCCTAGGCTCGGGCCAAGATGGCTTCAGCGTACCAGGCGTGGGCGCCAACGCTAGCCTGATAGCTCAGATGGACACCAGGTTCAGCGGCCCCTATAGCGACCTTGGGGCTAGCCTGCAACTCGGTTTTATAGAAAGAGCTCGCGAGCGGGGGGATGCAAGACTCATTGCGCTCGCAGGATCAGATGGTATACTCTTTGGTGCTCGTGTACTTTGCCAGCTATTGCGTTATGGGCCTCCAGCTTACAGAGCGTATACCGCAGCCCACCCAGAAATGGCTCAATCTTCTCTCGACGAATCTGTAGCTACCCTCGGCGCAATCATGTTGCGGAGTGCACAAATCGTACGCGTGTTTGCTGGCGTGACTTTGACAGACAATAATATACTCGAGAAACATTTCGGACTGCGCGGCGACCCACCCCTTCACGAAGACATACCTTTTGTCATAGCTCCCCGTAGAAATGGTGTTCCTCAATTTAAGCCTTCCCCTATAACAAAGTGGCATACAGATAAAACGGTCGCAGACCGACGGAAGCATGACCCCGACGTAGTGAGAGATGGCCAGCCCATACGCTGCCCCAGCACTGGGCAGAGTTATGAACGCCTTTTGGCGAACAGGCAATAGGGAGTGTACAACTAATCCAAAGCTCTACGCTGCCGATCTGAGATAACTGCCGTAAGCAGCACCGCGCAGCGTAGCAGCGCTATTCCCAGCGGAACGAGCGGAAGGCGATGATATAAATAACGACGGTCCAGCCGAGGATCATGGCGATCTGTGGCCCAAGTTGCATCAAGCCCTTACCTTCGGTGGTGATGAGGCGAATACCGTCAATGACAGGAGTGAGTGGCAGAAAACTTGTGGCGTGCTGGAGAGTCTGAGGCATCAGGAAACGCGGGAAGAAGGTGCCCGATAGGAACATCATCGGGAACACTACAATGTTGCTAAGCGGCGCAGCCTGACGCTCGTTCTTGGCCCAACCACCGATGGCCAAGCCGATACCGAGGATCATCGTGATGCTCATGACCAGCCACAGCACAATCAGCGGCCAGCTACCAACGACCTTGAGGTGGAACACAGTAATCGCGACCGCAAACATCACGCCCAACGACACCAGGCCAATAATCGCCTGCGAAATCATAGTCGCCGTAAAGTATTGCCACACTTTGAGCGGCGTGGTGTGCAATCGGCGCAGAATGCCCTGTTTTTTCAGTTCCGGAAACACGTTGATCGGCCCAAAAATGCCCATGCCGATAATGGCAAAGCCGAGCAAACCGGCAAACGTGTAGTCAAACGCGCTCAAACTCTTGTTGCTTTGTTGCTTGCCCACCACGCTAAACGGCTGCGCTTGGCTCACATATTTGCCGTTCATCTGCTGAAACTGAGCCGTCAGCACCGAACTGAGGGCCTGGCCAGCTTGCTCGTTATTCTGGGTATAAATCACCTGGGCCTGGCCAGATGGATATGGCTGACCATTCTTGACCGTGCCAAAATCCTTGGGCAAGACAATGGTTGCGTCGAGCTGACTGCGAGTCATTTTCTCTTGGGCGGCGCTCATGGTGGTAATTGTTTTGTCTACTTTGAGCAACTTAGAACCGGTAGCTTCTTTTACAAAGGCCTGTGCCGATTGCGTGGTCGACTCGTTCAGCAAAGCTACCTTAAAACTTGTGCCCTTGCTGTGGCCAAAGATACCACCAAACACGAACAAGAAAATGAGCGGAAACATAATGCCGAAAAAGATTGCGAGGCGGTCACGGAAAAAGCGCCGGGTGTTGAGACGGGCAAAAACCCATACCGTAAAGAGTGATTTTTTCATACTAATTTAATCCCGTAAGCCCTTTCCTGTCAGGTCGATAAAGACGTCCTCGAGGTCGGCTTGTTCGACATGTTGTTTCTTAGTAAACCCGCGTTTAAGGAGCTGCGTTACGAGAGCTTTAGGCGTGTCCATAGCGATAATTTTGCCTTGGTCCATGATGGCAACACGATCACACAGCAACTCAGCTTCTTCCATATAATGCGTGGTCATGATAACGGTGACGCCTTTGTCGCGCACTTGCTGCACGAGTTCCCAGAGGTTGCGACGAGCTTGGGGATCAAGGCCAGTGGTTGGCTCATCCATGAAGAACACTTTGGGATTGTGGACGAGTGCGGCAGCGATGCTGAGACGTTGCTTTTGGCCGCCAGAGAGGGTTTCGACGTAACTGCCAGCTTTTTCGCCAAGCTTCACGTCGTCGAGGAATTGCATGGGTCGCACCTTTTCACCGTATGCTGCGGCAAAAAGTTCGATAATTTCGCTCAGCTTCGTCTTATCTTGGAAGGCAGGCGACTGCGGTTGGACGCCGATGATTCGCTTGATCTCAGTGGGATGCGTGGCAACATCGATGCCATCCAGGGTTGCCGAACCGCCGTCAATTTCGCGCATTGCCTCGATCATCTCGAGCGTCGTGGTCTTGCCTGCGCCGTTTGGACCGAGGATGCCGAAAATCTCACCCTTCTTTACTTCAAAACTAATGCCTTTAACGACTTCGCGGTCGCCATATACTTTGCGTAATTTGTCTACTTTTAAGATTGTGTTGCTCATATACACCTACTATATCAGAACTTAACATCGTTAAGTAAGGCTTAAAATAAAACACCCTGGCAAAAAGCCTGAGTGTTTTATTGTACGATTGTACTATTTCTTGTCGCGCTTTAGGGTCAAGAAGCCGTTGGCTGTGTTTTGGGTAACAGTCATGCCTTCTGGAAGGTCGCATGCTTCTGGACGTTCGTCCTTGCTGAAGTAATAAATCTTCTGAAGCTTGCCGCCGCGAAGAGTAACTTCTTTTGAGTTCAGGTAGTATGTAACGCCTTTAGAGTTTGTGTGCTTGTAGCCCATTGCTAGAATTTCCCCTCTTGTTAACATTAGTAATGGTACCCCTACCATACTCTGATAGATTTTCGTTTGTCAACAATAGTTTTCCCCAAGCCGCTCATACGATATTGGCCGTACGAAGACTTGCGGATCATCATGCTTATGTATTACACTGTTACGTATACAAATCAGAAACGAATATAGGGGGTTTCAATGGAGTTTAGTCATAACATGCAATCGCCGGCGCCAGCTCGGGCTGCACAGAGCGGTTCGCCAGCACCAGTTGGTGGCAAGGCACCGAAGGGTAGCTGGAAAATGGGGCCAATGTGGTTGCGCGTCCTGACGCTCGTCCTTCTGTTCGCAGCGACAGCGATTACCGTCTCACTTCTAGCATTGATCGCATTTGGTGGTCCTTCGGAGTCGAACTACATTGTTAAGGGTGACCAACAGGCAGTATTCCTCACCAATGGCCAGGTATACTTCGGTAAAGTAACTGCTGTCAACAAACAGTACATCACGTTGCAAAACATTTACTACCTAAACGTGAACCAACAGGTACAGCCGAATCAGTCCGGATCGAACAGCTCATCAAGCAACTCAAACCAAAGCGTATCATTGGTAAAACTAGGTTGTGAACTGCATGGTCCAACCGACCAAATGGTTATCAACCACGAGCAAGTCACTTTCTGGGAGAACCTAAAGGACGGTGGCCAAGTCTCCAAGGCGATCGCTCAGTGGGCCAAGCAGAACCCGAACGGCCAGACATGTACTGCTGCAAGCACGAGCAACACGCCCGCAGCTTCAACAACTACGAAGCCTTAAGGCTAGTAACAAAGTCGTAAGTACTGTTCTCGCCTCTACACAGTTAGAGTAGGAGAAACAAACCAACCCCTCCGCAAGAAGGGGTTGGTTTTTAAATAAACACAATAAGCGGTATCGATCTGCCGGTCAAGGCGTTACAATAAACATATCCATGAATAAACGATACCTGCACCATGTGTGGACGCGAATCCGCCCGGTTAAAGTGTGGTACCTGCTTGCTGTTTTTTTGGCAAGTGGCGGTATCTGCGTCGTTAGCTTGCGCGCCAATTATACGGCCATGACACACCTGCGTGCTGCCGTGTATTCTGCAGACCAAAACAGCGGCAATGTCGAACAGGCCCTCCAAAACCTACGCGCCTTTGTGGGGTCGCATATGAACACCAGCCTGGCCACCAATGACGGCGTCTATCCGCCGATCCAGCTCAAATACACGTACCAACGCCTCCAGCAAGCAGAGCAAGATCGCGTCAATACAGTCAATTCGCAAATCTATACCGACGCGCAGCACTATTGCGAAAAACTCTTCGCCGGCAGCTTCTCTGGCGGCCCGCGCGTGCCTTGCATCGAGCAATACGTACAAAGCCATGGCACTACACCCCAAACAATCCCTAACGACATCTACAAATTCGACTTTGCATCGCCAACATGGTCGCCCGACCTCGCCGGTTGGATGCTTGTAATCGCCTTACTATTCTTAGCCCTGACTGCGATCCGCGTCCTGCTTGGCTACGTCCTCGAAACCCTTACTCGTTAACGCCCCCACATGAATTACCCCTGCATGGTAGACTAAATGCATGCATATATATTTTTCTGGCATTGGAGGCACCGGCATTGGGCCGCTGGCGCTCATCGCCCACCAAGCCGAGTACACAGTCTCGGGCTCGGACAAACAAAATAGCGCCTACATCCAGTACTTACAGCAAAAGGGGCTCGCTGGTATCCACGTTGGCCAAACCTACGACCAAATCGCCAAAGTACACGCCGAAACACCCATCGACTGGTACGTGTACAGCTCGGCGATCGCCAAGGAGCAAGCTGATGCACCGGAGCTACAATTTTGCCGCGAGCACAATATCAAAGCTACCAAACGCGACGATTTTTTGAATGCGCTGTTAGAAGACAAAAAACTCAAAATGATCGCCATTGCTGGCACCCACGGTAAGACAACCACCACGGCGATGACCATCTGGTTGTTTAAGCAATTGGGCATCCCCGCAAGCTACTCAGTGGGCGCCAAGATGAGCTTCGCTGATATGGGCGCCTACGACCCTCAGAGCGAATACTTCATTTACGAGGCTGACGAATACGACCGCAACTTTTTGGCCTTCCATCCATACATGGGCATGATTACGGGCATTGACTGGGATCATCCGGACATTTACCCGACGCGCGAGGAATATGTTGCCGCCTTCCGCCAATTCTTAGACCAAACCCAGCAAGCAGTTATCTGGGATGTGGATGTTGACCGTCTTGGGATAGAAACGGTTGACAAGTATACGAAGCTTCGTGAGGCCGACCCCGCAATGAACGAGCAACTACACCTGCCCGGCCTGGTTAATCGTCAGGATGCTTGGGAAGTGGCGCACGCGGTGCAACAGATTACCGGCAAACCATTGGATGAGCTGCTTAGGCACTTGGACCAATTCCCAGGCGTCGGCCGCCGCTTCGAAAAAATCATCCCCAATGTGTACAGCGACTACGCCCACACGCCGCCTAAAATCCGCGGGGCACTCCAAACCGCCCGCGAAGTCGCTGGCGATAATGTTGTCGTAGTCTACGAAGGCCTGCACAACACGCGACAGCACTTCATAAAAGACGAATTAGTGCATTTGTTTGACGACCTCAAACAACTATTTATTGTACCGAGCTATCTCGCACGCGAAGACACGAGTTTAGCATTGTGGACGCCAAGCGATCTCAAACAATTGCTCAGCCCAGAAGCGCAAGCTTACACCAATCCTGCGGAGCTCAACGACGAGCTCAAACAGCATATCCAGGCAGCCGTCGAAGCTGGCGACCTTGTACTGTGTATCACCGCGGGCGGCGGCGGTAGTCTCGACGAATGGCTACGCAAAACCTTTCAGGCCTAGCTGCCCAAAGAACCCTAAAACTTCTGGTTACGTCGAACTTCTACCTACAAAAACGCAGATAAAAAGAATGCGATAAGCAATACGGCCAGTGCAATCCACAATAACCTGCCTGCCGATACTGATGCAACAGGGTTGCGCGAAGACGCCTGTAAGCGGTGTTGTGGGTCAACCGGCGATTGCTGGCTCATGGGCAATTCGTGGGCAAAATCGGCCTGTCCGCTAGGGAGACCTGGCAAGGGGCTCACGCCGCCAGACATACCCTGGTAGCCTGCCGACCCGCCTTGGGCTTGGGCCGCCGTACCGCCAGCAGCCGCAGCCCTTCCCTGTTCTTGGCGCCGCTGGTGGTGGTACTCTTCGCCGTATTCGATGGCACCCTGAACTTCGTGGCCATGGCTGTCCACTACCACGGAATGCCATTCGCTTCGCTTGACGCGCTGTCCTGGTTGCAAATCATAGGCCTGGGCGACCAGCTCCTGAGCACCAGCTTTGGTAATCTCTTGCTGCACTGGAGGGGCGGCTGGCTTTAGCTCGGCTGCCGGTGTCTGCTGCTCAACGCGCTGTTGCGGTGGCTGATTACGCGTAAACTGCTTGTAACGCTCTTCGGCAGTGGCCAGGCGTTGGCTTAGCACCTGTCCCTCAGTTGTGGCCTTGGTTAATCGCTCGTTCTGCTGGGCAAATTGCTTCTCTGTGCTTGCCTGGAAGCGCTTCATCTTCTTGTTCGACAGGTATTGCTTGATCAGATACCCGGTGAGAAACCCGGCGACAACACCACGGCGCACGCCGCGGGTTTCGGCATAGCGCGTTTCGCGGTTGAGTTCGTCCTTGGTGACCGTTTCTTGGCCGGCCCACGTGTTGTAATGCGTAGATGCTTGGTTCGCGCTCACCTGATTTTGACGCCAAGCAGGATGCCAGGCGGCAGCGGCGGCCGACACGGGCTGCGATGGCTCGTCGCGGAGAGGTTCTGGGCTCAGCGCGGCTGATGCAGCCATAAACTCTGCAGGTGGCACTGGCGAACGAAGGGGGATGTTGACCTCGCCAGTAGGCATTCCTATTGGTACAGCCGACTCAAGACCTTCGTAACCGTTCTCGACATCAGCAGGAAATGCTGCGTTACGAAGGGGGAGCGGGAAGGTAGCCGCAACATACTCTGGTTCGGATTCTGATCCTCGTTCTGACGGTAGAACAGACGGGCGTGCTTCAGGCATGGCTGGCGAGACATGTAAATCATGGGTCGTGGTATCAGGCCCGTCATCATGCTCGTCTTCATCGTCATCGGTATCGTCTTCGGGCGTTGTAACGGCTACACCTTCGCTGGCGGCCGCTAAAGGACGGTTGGCCATCCAGGCTTCGGGGGGCACAGGCACAGGCTGCGCATAGCCTTCTGGCGCGACAACCACTGGCGCAGCAATAGGTGCTTCAGCGGTCGGAGGGCGGGTATCAACAAGGTTAATGAGAGGTGGACGAACGCGGTCGGGTGCAGGGGACGGCGGCGCAGCCTCCCGGCGCACGAACGAAATGTGTGGCCGTAGCGACCGGCCAAATGCCCGATGAATATTTGACGGTGCGCGTGAAGGCCGCTCCTCGGATGAATCATCCGACTCGGAACTATCATTGTAGCCAAATCCTTCGAGTGTCATTGTATTAACCGGTGCCTTTATTTCGTCTTTATTATATCTTGCCTGGGGTTGCAACGGGAATGATACTTTTGCGCCGCTAAAAGTATCTTGGAGGTCGGACTGTTCGGTACTATATGATAAAATTATTTGTATGACAAAGCAAGGGGTTACCGCGTGGGTTAAGGCTTTTATGAAGGCCTGGGCGCAGCGTAACCCAACTGCTGTGATGGCGCTTTTTGCGCATAACGGCCTGGTGTATTACGAATCGGCGCTTACTGAGCCCCTTACTGAGTCGGACAAAATTGCCGAATTATGGAAAGTGGTGCCTAAGAACCAAGACAATATCACGTACACAACCAAGCTTTTAGCCTTGCAGGATGGAATCGCAGTCGTTAACTGGCGCATGAGCCGTACACTGTTACCGTCCGGCGCGCCACAACAGATTGACGGTATCTTCGAATTGCATTTTGATAAACAAGGCCTCTGCAACTACTTCAGGCAATGGCGCACAGTCGCGTAACCTTTATTCTTTCCAACCGAGTTCAATGTAGGTCTCGCCGCGCTGGAGGGCTTTGAGCACCTCGGCGTGAAAATCAATAATAGTGCTGTATTTGAGGCCGTCTACAGGAAACCAAGCTACCTGGCCGTGGCGTTCGGGTTCCATATTTTTTGGCTCACCAGCCCAGCTGGTTACTTCGAAGACAACGCCAACACGGATATCATCTGGGTCACGCCCAATGCGCTGGACCGTAAAAATAGGTCGCAAATCTTTCGATTTTACGACAAGGCCGGTTTCCTCAAGTGTTTCGCGGACAGCCGCAGCGCTAAAGCTCTCGCCAGGTTCGACATGCCCGCCGGGTGCGCAAAACTTACCGTCTTGGTAGCCAGTGTGCTGACGCTCGACGAGCAGTATCTTGTTTTCCTTACGAATCACGACCACGACGTCAGGAACGTTGGTCGTGCCTTTCATCTGTTATCGCCTTGTCCGACGATCACGCCGCGGGCTTTGCGGCTTTTGAGTTTCTCGACATTGCGCTGCATGACGTCCTCAAGCGACAAGCCCAAGCTGTGCGCCATAACGGCGATGTACCAGACAACATCACCCAATTCTTTGGCTAGATCGGCCAAATCTTCTTCAGAAACTTCGCCCTCTTTGTAAGCAACGATCTTCTTCCACTTCTCTACCACCTCGCCAGCTTCACCGGCGACACCCATCGCCCAAATTGTTTTCTCCATCAGCGGATCGTAATGATTTTTGGCCGTAGTCAAAGCTTGCTTTTGGTATTCGTCAAATGTCATATAATGTTCCCCTCTTCGTCAAGTTGTATAGCACCAGGACGCGCCACGTCAAGCTTGCCTTCTGACGAAAGCACAACGACCGTTGACGGAGGGCGATTACCGCGGTCGCCACCGTCAACGTAGAACGCAACGGTGTCGCCAAAATACCCCTGGGCTTCAGCGAGCGTGGTGGCGGATGGCATTTCGGCCAAGTTTGCGCTACTGGTTAGGAGCGGGCCAGTTTGCTTGAGCAATTTGCGCACTTCTGGATCGGCTACCACCCGAAAGGCGTTATGCCCGCTGCCTTTGTGAATGTAGGCGAGCGACTCGTCGAGCGGCATTTCGACGCTGATGGGGTTTGGCCACAGATGAGTTGCTCGGGCAACGTGTTCGGGTGGAACGCCGAGATCAACGAGTTGCTGAGCATCGGCGGCAATAATTGTGCCCGTCTTGCCCTGCCCTTCGCGATTTTTGAGGACATACAAACGGTGGACAGCGTCGGAATCATAGGCACTGGCAACGATGCCATAAATGGTATCAGTAGGAATCACGCCTACCCGGCCAGCGGCCAGCAAACGGATAAGTTCAGGATCGTCCAAAGAGCTTAGCGTAATCATGCGGTGTGCGACGTCAGGTAGATGGTCACCGCCAAACCGGACAAGACCAACATAATAAGAACGGTAACGGTAATAAGCGCAACGGGGGCATGCGGACCGACGGGGCCAGGTTTTTTGGATGGTTGCGGCATGGGTGGGCCTTGGTCTGCTGAAGGTTTTGTGTCTTGAGGTTCGGCACTTGGCGCGGGTGATGCACCTGTAGCTGGCGGGTCAGCCGGCTGTGCAGGTGCGTCATGAACGGCCATAGGAGCAGATTGTGGCGCAATGGACATCGATGGCATAGGCGCAGGTGCGGGAGTAGGTGCTGGTCCAGAAGCCTGCGGCAAAGGTGGCGCAGCGGCAACCGGCGCAGGCCGATTTACGGGTGCGGCAACGTCCATAACTGGTTTGCTGGGTGCTTGGGGCTGCATAGGTCTTTGATCGTATTATAGCACGCACGTCATGCACGCGGGAGGGTATAGCGCCCGCTGGTTTTAGACACCAAGCCTTCTTGAAGCAAGTCGGCCAGGACGCCTTCAACTCGCGCATCGGCAATCATCGCTGTTATATGCGACTCTTTCAAGCTTCCCTGGCTCAATAAACGCAAAATCTGGCCGCGGATCTGGCGCCGCGAGCCCTCAAACGCCGGTTGCTTGGTGTAATGTTTACTTAACACGTTAAGATTACCGGCAGTTTCCTTTAGGTGAGTGCCGTAGTCCATCAGCGCCCAATACCACTCCCTGGGGTTGTCGGGCACTGCCGCAGCAACGTATTCCAAAACATCGCTGTCGTGGATTTTCTCACCCTCTACTGTTTGCCCAGCAAAAAAGTGATGGATAAACACCGTACGGATATTGGTCTCGATAAACATCGCCGGTTGGTTATAGGCATAGGCCAGTACTGCGCCAGCTGTGTTGGGGCCAACTCCGGGCAACGATATAAGCTCAGCGGCGGTCTGGGGCAGTTGCCCACCATACTCCTTGGCGACAATTCCAGCCGCCTGCCACAAAAACTTTGCCCGGCGATTATAACCAAGCCCACTCCAAGCCAGCAACACGTCACCGAGTGCTGTCGCAGCCAAAGATTGAAAACTCGGAAACTGCGCCACAAAGCTCTCAAACTTAGGAATAACCCGCGACACCTGCGTTTGCTGCAGCATTATCTCGGACACCAAAATTTTATAAGGGTCGAATGATCCATCTTTATCTGGACTGCGCCATGGCAGATCGTGCCGCCCATGTTGCGCATAATACTCGAGAACTGTCTGTTGAAACTGCAGAATGCCGTTCATCACCCCAGCATACCGCAGGAGATTAACGAGAGCTAGCCACCGTACCCATATCCGTAGCCACGGATGACATAGTTAGGCTTGTAGTAGTTGCTCACTTTGAGTGCTGCCCCCACGCCTCCGGCCAAACCGCTGGCTGGCATGATGTACATCTCGCTACTCTTCTTGGTAACAAGCACGTAGTCGTCGCTAAACCAGCCGTAGGCAGCGTAGTCGTCCGAGGAACCCTCGAGCTTCTTGCCATTTTGGCCGTCAGCGTCGCCCACGAAGAAGACGTTTTGACCGTCGAGGTATTCGGTCCAGAAAGTTTTGTTACCAGAAGGCGAAACGATGAACGTGTGATAGTTACCATTGTAGTATTGGTCGTCAGTTAAGCTGGCAGCCGCTACTTTGCCGTTTTGATATGAATCATAGTTCTCTTTGCTGTTGAGATAGTACTGGATGTAGATTTCGTTAAAATCACCTGGGCGGGTATACACCGAGAGGTATGATTCTCCAGGGAACGAATACCCTTTAATTTTCTTCTTTTGGCTGCCATCGGCCTGGACACTGTTGAGCGTGGACTGGTCGGCACTGATGTAATGCTGGTTGTAACCGTAGTACTCATTACTGCCCCAGTTTTTGATGTAGACAATCTCTTTATCGAGGATATAGCTGTCGCCAAAGTGCTCGCCAGCATAGTCGGATTGATCACCCTGGGCGGTTGTTTCGTCCAGCAAGGTTATCTTGCCAGTAGTGGCATCATAGCTCTTGAGCGCCTCTCTCTTTGGTTGCCAGCTGTTTATTTTTGTGCGCGTAACAGTGTAGACAAAACGATCGCCGCTCCAACCAAGTGGTGAGAAGTCGGCATCACCCTCGTCCATCGTAGTGAGCTTGTCGGTGCTGGTATCGACGAGGAACAGCTTGGCATGGTCGCCGCCGTCGCGCTTGGACAGCAAGGCGGCATATTTCCAGTCACGTGCCGCGAGCAACACTGTGCCAGTTCTGTCTTCCGATCCTGTACCAGCAAGAACTGTTTGGCGATTCTGGCCATCAAGATCGCTTTTTATAAGGTCGATTTTGCCGCTGGCGTTAGACAGGAAGTAGAGTTTGCCTGCAGGGGTTACCTTAAAGGTATTAGCGCTGACCGCTTGGTCGGTAACTGTGATCGTAACGTTGGCCGTGTTGTAGCCGCCACCAGAGATCGTCGCCGCCAAGCTCTTTTTGTCGGCTGGCAGCACGACAATGGCCTGGCCTTTTTTGTCGGTCACTGCAGAAGATTCAAGTGCTTTTACCGTGACGTTGGCAAGTGGCTGACCGTCAATAGTGCTAAGTACCGTAATGGGCACTTGGCGGCCGGTCGCAGTCAAGCTAATTTCAACCGTGTGCTTGGCTTTGAGGATTGGCACGGTCGCGCTTTGGCTCACTGTTTTGTAGTACTTTTTAGTGATAGTCAATGTGTGCGGCCCCACGGCAACATGCGGCTTGGCCAAGCCCTGGGCGTTGGTCGTAACCACCTGTCCGTCGAGTGTGACGGTGGCACTGGTGATCGGCTTGTGCGTGGTTGCATCGACAACTGCAACAGGCAGGGTTTGTTTAGCAACCAATCCGGCAAGTGCAAATCGGGTAAACGGCAAAGCGGCCAGAAGCAAGACGAGCAAAACGCAAGCAGCAGGAATGCTCACTGGCTTGTGCGCCATGGCCCACTGCCACAAATTAGCGTGGAGTGCCTTTAGCTTGCCTGCTTTCAGCGAGCCACCAGTATTCGCACCGGCAGCTTTATCTTCGTCATCCATAACGATCGTTTCTTCGACGTCTTGGCTGGCATGACTTGTCTTGGCAGTCTCGGCCTCGCTGGTTGTCGCGCGCTGGTGCTTATCTCCGGCATGTGGAGCTACTTGTCGCTTGGTCTCGCTTTGCCCAGCAACATCTGAGCCTGATTCTGCATCTGTTTCTTTGGTCATTTCGGTTGTCCTTATATTTGATTTTAGTGTACCAGAAATTACGCTTGGAGGTATACAGATGCTATACAATACAGGCATGATCCTCAACGAATCGTTGGCCGCACGGGCAGCCGAACACTTATGCGCGCACGACAAAACACTGGCCGTTGTGATTGCCCACGCCGGGCTTTGCACCATACGGCCGCACAAAAACTATTATCAGGCGCTGGTCGACAGCATTATTAGCCAGCAGTTGAGCGTGAAGGCGGCAGCCACCATTGAGAAACGTTTTTGCGCGCTATTCGGCCGCGACGATTTTCCGCCGCCAGAGATGATTTTAACCAAAGACGTCGACGAGCTGCGCACCGCTGGCCTCAGCCGAGGCAAAGCCGCCTATGTACGCGATCTCGCCCAGAATATTGTCGACGGCAACGTCAAGTTTACGCATTTGGATGCCCTCAGTAACGAAGAAATCACCAAAGAATTGGTCGCCGTCAAAGGCATTGGCGAATGGACGGCCCACATGTTCCTGATGTTTTGTATGGGTCGTACCGACGTCTTGCCGGTCGGCGATTTGGGCATCAAAAACGGCGTACAAAAACTATACGGACTTGACCACACGCCGACCGCCGCCGAGATCATCGAGCTGGCCAAGAAAAATCACTGGCACCCTTACGAGTCCATCGCCAGCTGGTACATCTGGCACAGTCTAGACAACAAACCAGCGGTATAGACGCACAGCACGGCTACAGTCCGTGCGATACTTCTGACTATTCCAGGGATTTGATGTTCAGTTCTTTGAGTTGCGCATCGTCGGCCGTGTTTGGTGATTGCATCATCAGGTCGACACCCGAGCCGTTTTTGGGGAAAGCAACGACTTCGCGGATGTTGTTTTCACCCATCAGAGCCATAAAGATGCGGTCGACACCAAACGCGCAACCAGCATGAGGTGGGGCGCCGTATTTGAAGGCGTTGATCATCGCACCAAAACGCATATCGACATATGCTTGGTCGAAACCGAGCACGCCAAATACTTTGTACATAATCTCTGGGTTGTGGTTGCGCACGCCGCCACTACAAATTTCATAGCCGTTCATTACCATATCGTACTGGTCAGCAACAATCGCCAGTTTATCTTCGCCGTCTAATGCCTCGAGACCACCTTTGGGCATACTAAATGGGTTATGGCCAAAGTCGAGCTTGCCGGTTTTGTCGTCCTGTTCGTAAAAAGGGAAGTCAACAATCCAGCACAAAGCAACGACATTCGGGTCTTTCAGCTTAAAATGGTCGGCAAATTCGATACGCAACCGGCCTAAGACTTTGTTTACAACCTGGCGCTTGTCTGCGCCAAAAAACACAACGTCACCGTCCTCGGCACCCATTTTGGTTTTAATTACGTCCAGCTCCTCTGGTTTCAAGAACTTCGCGATTGGCGATTTTACTTCCCCGCCCTCATACGTGAGGTATGCCAGGCCGCCAGCCCCTTCGCCCTTGGCGACCTCGGTGAATTGATCAATCTGGGAACGGCTCAACGTACTAGCGCCTTTTACGCAAATGGCCTTCACACAGCCGCCATCTTTGATCGCGTTCGCAAATACACCAAACTCAGATGACGCCAGTACGTCATTCAGCTCTATAAGTTCCATGCCGTAGCGCAGGTCGGGCTTGTCGATGCCATAGCGTTCCATGGCCTCACCGTACGGAATACGCGGAATGTCTTCGCTAAGTAGCTTCTTGCCGGCAAATTCGGTGGTTAGCTTTTTAATCAGCGGTTCCATAGTCGAACGCACTTCTTCACCGTCTTCGACGAACGACATCTCCAGATCAAGCTGATAAAACTCGCCGTACAGGCGGTCGGCGCGTGGATCTTCGTCGCGGAAGCAGGCTGCCAACTGGTAATAACGTGGAATGCCCCCAACCATCAGAAGCTGCTTGAACTGCTGCGGTGCCTGGGGCAAGGCGTAAAACTTGCCGGGGTGGACGCGCGACGGGATCAAAAAGTCTCGGGCACCTTCCGGGCTGGAGCTGGCTAAAATCGGCGTGGTTACTTCGATAAAATCGTTTTGTTCCAAAAAGCGTCGCATAAACGAGTAGTACTCGGCGCGCTTTTTTAGCATCTCCTGCATTTTGGTGCGGCGTAAATCTAGAAAGCGGTAGCGTAAACGCATTTCTTCGTTAGCCAGAATGTCGCCTTGGATCTGGAATGGCAGGGCTTCGGAACGGTTGAGAATAGTCAGCTCGTCGACTTTTACTTCGACAGCACCGGTTGCCAAATTTGGATTGCGCAAACCTTCGTCGCGGTTACGCACCTCACCTGTTGCGGCGATAACAAATTCGTCGCGTAGACTTTCGCCAAGCTTAAAGGCTTCGGCCTGCTCCGGACGGATAGCCAGCTGCACAACGCCAGTATGGTCGCGGACATCAATAAAGATCAAACCACCATGGTCGCGGCGGGAGTTAACCCAACCTTTTAAGGTAACGGTTTCCCCTACTTTGCCAACGGTATCAATAGCAAACGTTCTCATAATAATTCCTAACTTCGTTAGGCTTATTCTACCACCTCTGTTGCGTCAGGGGAAGGTGGTACGTCTTCGGCGGCAGGTTCCGACTCCGTGGCTTCGGCCGCTTCTGAGGCCTGGCCTGCCGATTCTTCAGTCGGCGCAGCTTCGGTCCCAGTTTCAGCGACAGGATCTGCTGCTGGTTCGGGCCTGTAAGCAGCAACCGCAGCACGGTCGTCATAGGCGGTAAAATCGTCGGCAGCTTGTGTGCCAAATATCTGGGCGAGCAGGTGTTGCAAACTGATGACGCCAACCGCCTCCTCAGAGGCGTTAATCACCACCAGCATCGACTGTCCGGTGCGCGTGAAGGCATTTACCACTTGGCGGAGCGAAAAATCCTCATGCACAAAGTTGAGGCTCGGGCGCATGATGTCGGCCACGCGGCCGCCTTCGCGAGCCTGTACTGCATCACGGAGCAACAGCGTGCCAACGACTTGGTCGGTCGTGTCTTGGTAGACCAAAAAGCTGCCCTGGCCGCTGGCGTGCAGCTCACCGAGCAAGATCGGTCCAATGTGGTCGTCGATCTTGACCAGTTTGAGGCGCGACATTGGCTGGGCAACGTCGGCGGCTTGGTGGTCGTCAAAGCTAGCCACGCGCTCCAGAAGTTCGAGGTCGCTCTCATCAATCCGGTTGTCGGGCTGCTCTTTTTGCTGGCGTAACAGCGACACGATGTCTTCTTTTTCGTACAAGCCGCTGTGGCCGGCCCGGACACGGCGACGGTTTACAAACTGGGCAATTGTGTCAAAGGGTGTGTGAAAGTACGTAAGCAACCAGTTGAGCGCTGGCGCTGCGGTGACAGCCAGACGCGCACTATGCACCGTCAGGCGCAACGATTGAATGGCGATAGCACCAGCCAGGCTCAAGCCAATGGCCACATATGCTAATAGGGCGACTAAATTCTCACTGAATAACAGAAAACCGCCGGTCAGACTAGCGCCAAACACGACCCACAGCAGCAACCGCATGCTTTCACCGTAGGCAACTGGGCGATACAAAGCCACGGCCAGATGGTCGCCGCGGGCCGCTAGGCGCTTGAGTTCTTTTGCAGGAACGCAGCTATAAAAACGCTGGAGCGCGAGGGCAAATAACCCGAGTAAAACCAGAACGAGCGCAAAAATACTTCCAATCATATCGTTATTTTACCCTACTTGTCCTAACTATCGCACGGCGCGCAGGACGCCGGCCTAGCATTAATTGTTGATACTCTTCTCGCTCTCCAAGCCAGTAGCCAATAACCATCAGTACAACCACAATATAAGCTGGCCAAATCAGCCACAGCCGTTGCCGAATGCTCCCAAGCAGCGAGCTCATTGGCGTGCCCCCAATCACCGTGCCAGCCGTAACTGGTGCCAAATGGTTCACCACCGCCACAAGCTGCAGGCGCGCAATTGAACCAGCGGCATCAACCGCGGTGATCGTCACCACATACTCCTTGGCGACCTTATACGGGTGACTAAGCGTAAATGTTGAACGATCGGGCTGCGTGCTGCGTGTCGTGGTGCCATCACCCCACTCCACGCTCAAGCTGTATGGTGGTTGGCCGCCAGCAATATTCATGTCCCAAGTAAAAGGCTGTCCAACACGGCGCGCTTGGTATTGGTAATTCGTCTGGATGGATGGTGCCATGGTGGTGGCTGGCGTAAGCAAGTTAGCGAGGCTGGCGAGCACTGAGATCTGAAAGGTCGGAAATGTCATATGCTGCCCGCTGGTCGTTACTGCAGTAATGTCGACGTGGTGCACGCCTATAGGCAGGTCGTGGTCAAGCGTACAACTCCACCACCCATTCCCGTCTGCTATGGTCGTGCAGGTCGTCACCACCGAGTGAAAGGTGACTACTATTGTCGAATATGGCGGCGCTGTGCCGGTTATAGTGGGGTTGTCGCTCGCCTGTTGGACCTCACCCTGTGTGTAGGTACTGTTTTCGACTCCAGATACCTCCAATGTAGTCGGCACCGTGGACGGGGGTGGGGGCGGCGCTGCAACTGTTTGGTCGTAGTACGCCGTCAGTATGAACGAGGCCGGTCCCGCTTGGTCGGTCAGGTTATATATTTGCGCCTGCAATTGATTGGCACCGGATAGCAATGTCACTGGGATGGTAAATACACCGCTCGTGCAAAGCGAAACACCTGCAAATGCCGAATTAAGGTTGAGCTTTACGTAAGACTGTGCCTGACAGGTGCCAGCAACGGCAACAGCGGGCGAGCTAAAATGCTGTCCGGCGATTGGCGACGTAATCACTGCCGGCGACGTAATCAGGGGTGCTGGGACCGTGGCCGTTACGTCGTACGAATCGGCAAAGCTCGGGAAGGTAGAGCCAGCGATCAGCACCCCAGCACATAAGATCACCATTATGCTAAATGGATGTAACAGAATGCGCTTATGCAGCGGGCGCGCCCGAACCACCGAACTCCGTTTTTTGTGTGCTGGAGATCGGCTGAGCTTTTTCGCAGAACCATTTTGGCGTTTTGCTGTTTGTTTCACTCTATTGTCTTCGCTGTTATTCGCTGCAGTTACAGCGTGAGTGTCAGTGTTAGTGGCTATGCTTATGGTAACACATTTTGGCAAAACAGATAACGAAAGGTGTTGTATACTGGGCTCATGACTAAAACATTTTGGGCTATCATCGCAGTTATCGTCGTTATATTTGGCGGCATTTTACTATTTAGTGGGCACAAGGCCGCCGCGCCAAACGCCAAGGGCAGCCACACTACCAACCACGTCGAAGGCGAAGGCAAATCTAAGGTTGCGCTCGTCGAATACGGTGACTACGAATGCCCCTACTGTGGCCAATTCTACCCAACGGTAAAGCAAGTCCAGGCCAAGTACAACACCGAGATCACCTTCCAATTCAGCAACTTGCCGCTTATCCAGGTCCACCAAAACGCGCTCGCCGCTGCCCGCGCAGCCGAGGCCGCCAGCTTGCAGGGCAAGTTCTGGGAAATGCACGACCTCATCTACGAAAACCAATCTGCCTGGGGCCAAAGTTCCAACGCCGAAGCAGTTTTCAACCAGATGGCAACCCAACTCGGCCTTAACCTCACCCAATTTAAGCAAGACTTTAGCAGCGACTCGGTCAATAACACCATTAACGCCGACATCAGTGCATTCCTCAAAACCGGCAACCAAGAGTCGACACCGACCTTCTTCCTGGACGGCAAAAAGATCCAGCCAGACAACACGGTCGCCTCTTTCAGCGCACTTATCGACGCTGAGATCGCCAAAAAAGCCAAAACTAACTAATAACGATTAGTAGTTTAAAAATTCTTGCCAGGAGGGCCGGCGCACAACGACCGGGACTCTTGCTGAGCGCGACGGCATAATTTTTACTTTGACAGACATAACAAATTCCTTACGGGATGCGTTGGCTCTCTGCGAGAAAAGCAAACTATCCCTGCCCTATTTTGTTTTTATTCGACTATTTTCCACACAGTTTTTGTCTTTCAGCAGTTATCTGCAGAAGTGATGGGCATCATAGCAGGCAAAGCTTATGCTTGTCAAGCGGAAATACCAATTCTAGGAGTTCTCTACCGTCTTCTTTCCGATCAGCCAACCCAGGAAAGGTCGGAAAACCTCTGATGCGTGCTGGCGTACTTTTTCTTTAGCCTTCTCTTTCGCGCGTTTTCCATAAGCCGCCATGATCTGTTCAAGATCCATCCCCGCGTCATATTTACATTGGCAATTCCAGCAGACAGAGCAGGGGCCGACCATAGTTGCGCTCGGGCGCGTCGGACAATTATCAATCCTGCAGACACCGCGCGTCCAGCGCATTTTCTCCTTGGTGGCGCCCTCACCTTCATCAAGGCCGCCATAGGCATCCTGCGGGCGCTTCAGTGCACTATTCAATTTAAGTGTACCGTCAGGGTTTACGCCAGTGCCCAAATCAATTGAGATAGTGCAACCACCGTAAGTACGGTTGTGTGCGGCGCCGTCGATGACGCCAATGGCCGAAAGCTGCGCGATGAATTGAGCTTGTGACATGCCAGCTGGTGCAGTAGCGGTCTCAACCCGCGGCACCGCAGTGCGGCCCAGAAGGTCAAGGCCGTCGCGCAGCCGTTCGGTCGTCGCGTAACGAATAAGTTGCTCCAAAAGAGCAATGTCTTTTCTCTGAAGCGTTGAGCTTTGGCTCATGCTCAATAACTGGTTCTGAATCCGCGGGTTGAGATGCTCCTTGCCTGCCAGCATACTGTCGATAAATACCTGCAATACCGGATCTTTACGGTGGGTTTCGTGGGCAACGGCCATATTTAGATAGAGCGAGTCGAACATTTCGTCGGCAATGTGCTGGTTAATCTCCATGAATTGGTCGACTGAGTAACGACGCGTCGTTACACCTAGTTTCTCGTAGAACCGGTCGCGAATAGCATTGGCCTTGGCGCGCGCTTCCTCGATGGTGCCATGCATAGTAATGTCATGGTCGAGCCAAGTGTCGGTTACCTCGCCATCTGGAATACGACCGCCAAACTCAGCCCACACCTCTTTGAGCATCTCAATATTGGTGTGGTCAAGCGAGTACGTTGCCGACAGTAGCGTGTGTTCGTCAAGACGGTGATACCACTGCAAGAAGATCAAGCCCTCGCGGAAACCAAGGTGCTCGTAAAACTCCTTGCCGTACTTTTGCATGGCCTCTATAGGGAAGACGCTCAGACCATACATCGTATCGCCCACGCCGAGCTGCTCGACCCGCTTCGAAACACGGGCGTCTGCGCCGCAGCGAGCTGCGGGCGCTTCCATGGCTGGCTCAGTCTTAGCTTGAGCAGCCGCTTTTCTGGCGCCACGTTCGCACATGCCAACCATCCATGTCTTGCCGTCGAGCGCCATAACGCGGTTGTTGGCGCGCACGATGTGGGTGCGTTCGCGGCTAATCTCACACACTTCGCGTGTCTTTTCATTGGTATGGAGCATCTCAATAACAGATGAAATAAAGCGATCACGCAACGACTCTTTGGCGATTCGCCCCTCAGGGGTGTCTAGTTTGCCTTCAAGCATCAGCCTGCCGACAATGCCAATCAGTCGAGTTGAGTGTGAATACTCCTGGTCTTCCGTCCAGTCGTCGTTGTGCCCATCTTCCTCAGAGCGCACCAACGGCTTATCTGCAATCATCTGTCGCACCTCTTCGACCAACTGCTCGTGGCGGCGAGGTACCCCTGTAGTTGCGCCCGCGATGGTGTCATACTGCACGTCACCGGTTGCGACCTGGCCAGCCAATACACCGAGAGCCTGCGCTTCACTGTGCGCACGCAACGCCGTAAAGTCCGGCGTAGCGAAGACAAGGGGCTGTTGATGACGTTCGGGTGAATTCACAAAAACCTGCTCGGGTTGTTCCGGGCAGGTTTAGCGCTGGCAGACCAGCAGACCGGCTCCTGCTCGGGAACCATGATTAAAAGCTGTATCGGACTTAGCTACCTCTGTTATTTGTTACAGGGCACATTACCGTTGCGGCACAGTGTAGGATTCTCACCTACTTCCAGCAATATTATTGTTAAGTACTCCAAGCATAGCACGCACATACGCTACATACGTGGTGTAGTTTTACCAACAAAACGCTATTGTTGTGCTGTGATGTTGCGGCTATTCTGTCGCGCCAGGGACACGCTGCTTGAGCGCAGTCAAACGTGGAATAAAGCTCTGCGCCGCACCGTCCAGGCCGAGCACTTTGAGCGAACCAACCAATACGTATAAGGGGTCGAGGTGCTCGGCAGCAACCTCGCCAGCTTGCTCTAATTCGTTAAACAAATGCTCGACTTTTTCGACGAGCCATTTTTCTTCACCGGGCTTGACGACATTGGTCGTAACTTTGGTTGCCGTCTCGCTGGGCGTCACCACTTCAAGCGAACGCGCCGAGTGGTCACGCTTGCGCAAATGCCCACGGCGGATCAGGTTATTAATATGCAGTGCAACAGTGGCAACTGACGTGTAGTTCAAACCAGCCATGATTTCTCGGTAGCTCGGACTGTAGCCGTGCTCACCGATAAACTGCTCGATGTAGGTCAGGAGCTCGCGCTGCTTCTTTGTCGGGCGTACCATGTCGTTCATACCACCTCCTTTTGAACGATACGTTGTTTGGCGTAGGCAATGCTTTCGCCGGGCATATGTGCCGCACTGAGACGAATTATGGGGGAAACGACCATCGTGCTACTCATCCTCATCTAAGTATAGCAAAAACGGAATGGCGGCGCTGTAAGCTCGGTTCGCCCCGAGCTTACAGAGGTGGTACAATCTACATAATGAAGAATAACGCCTCACTGCTGTACAACGTGTGCTTGATGGTGGGGGACTTTTTGGCGCTGGTGACAGCTTTTGTCTCGGCGTATATTTTACGCGTGAAAGCGGGCTTTGGAATTTCGCATGGGCAATTTGGGCCGCTGAGCGGGAAGGCCTACATTGGCATCTTTTTGTCGGTGCTGCCCTTTTGGATCTTGATCTTTGCGCTGCTCGGCCTGTACAACGGCAATATATACGAGAAACGGTTTAAGGAGTTCGGACGGTTGCTCGTAGGTTCGTTTATTGGGCTGCTGTTTGTAATTTTCTGGAATTTTGTGTCGGCCAAGCCAATTTTCCCTGCGCGGCTGGTGCCCATATACGGCTTTATCTTGGGTTTCGTCTTTTTGGTTATCTTTCGCAACGTGGCACGCTTTGCTCGCATCCAACTGTTCCGCAGTGGCGCTGGGCTGACGCGGGTTTTGCTCGTGGGCAATACCACTATGACCAACGAGCTACTCACCTGGTTGGCAGATAGCCGCACCTCTGGATACAAGGTGGTTGGCGTAGTCGGCGGCAAGCGCTCCTTGGGCGGGTCCACCGACGTGCCTCTGTTCCACAGCTTTGACGCGTACTTGGCAGACAACCCTGGCGGCGAATTGCACGGCATCATCCAAACCGAGCTATACGCCGACGAAGGCCGTAATGCCAAAATCCTCACCTATGCCCAGGAAAACCACGTTGGTTACCGGTTTGTGCCTGGCAACACCGAGCTATTTGTGGGGAATATTGAGGTGGAGTTGTTCCGCTCCAGCGTGCCGGTGATCACCGTCCACCAGACCGCGTTGTTTGGCTGGGGGCGCGTGGTAAAACGGCTGTCCGACCTGATTATTGGTGGATTATTGCTGGTGGTTGCGGCCATCCCCATGTTGCTAATCATCTTGGCACTCAAAGTCTCCGAGCCACGGGGCAAGATATTTTACCGGCCAAAACGGCTGGGCCGATTTGGCAGCACGGCCGCCATCTTTAAGTTCCGCAGCATGTACCAAAAGTACAGCGACATGAGCCCCGAACAAGGCTTCGCCAAAATGGGCAAACCCGAGCTGCTGGCCGAATACCGCGCCAACGGCGACCAGCTAGTCAACGACCCCAGGGTCACCCCCATTGGCCGCTTTTTGCGCCGCACCAGCCTGGATGAACTTCCGCAGCTGTTCAACATCATAAAGGGCGATTTGAGCTTGGTCGGGCCCCGCGCTCTCGACCCATTCGAGCTGGAAAAATACGCAAAAAAGAACCTTATTTTAGCCGTCAAAACCGGCCTTACTGGATTAGCCCAAGTCTCTGGCCGCCGCGACATTGGCTTTGAGGAGCGTCGCAAACTCGACCTGTACTATGTCCAAAACTGGAGCCTGTGGCTCGACATCATCATCTTGGCCAAAACCGTCCGCGTCGTCCTAGGTGGCCGAGGCACAAACTAGCATGGTGGTAGACGGTGAGCCGCTAAAGGTTGCCATTGTACATGACTGGCTCATCGGCGGCGGCGCCGAACGAGTTGTTCTGGAATTACATCACTTATACCCAGACGCCCCCATCTACACCTCCTGTGCCACCGACGAATGGCGCCAGCGCATGGACGGCAAAGTGGTCACCGGCTGGCTGCAACACTTTGGCAAACTACGCAAATTCGTCCCGTTCTTGCGCATCTGGTGGTTTACACATCTCGACTTTTCAGGCTACGACCTCGTGATTAGTAGCTCAGGGGCCGAGGCCAAGGGCATATGCGTGCCCGAGGGTACCGTGCACATCAATTACTGCCATGCGCCAACACACTACTACTGGAGCCGCTACAACGAATATATGGAGCATCCGGGTTTTGGAATATTCGACCCGCTGGCTCGGCTTGGGCTCAAACTACTGGTCGGCCCGCTCCGCAAATGGGACTACAAAGCAGCGCAACGCCCAGATTACATAATCGCCAACTCCAGCCACATCCAGGCCGAGGTCAAAAAATATTACGGCCGCGACTCGATGGTTATTAATCCGCCTGTTGAGGCTGGCCGCTTTGCCAGCGCCACTATGGCCGGTAAACGCCACGGATTCCTGGCTGGCGGCCGCCTAACCCCTTACAAACGTGTCGACCTCGCAGTTCAGGCCTGTACCCTTGCCAATTTGCCACTCACGGTCTTTGGCGACGGCCCCGACCTCAACCGACTGCAGCACATGGCTGGTCCAACCGTCACTTTTACGGGTCGCATTTCGGACGAGGAAGTCGTCAAACAGTTTACCGGTGCAGACGCCTTCATTTTCCCCCTACTTGATGATTTTGGAATTGTGAGCATCGAAGCGCTGGCTGCTGGCACGCCGGTCGTTGCCTTCAAGGGCGGCGGGGCATTTGATTATGTTGAGGAGGGCAAGACTGGGTCATTCTTTGCAGAGCAAACTGCAAAAAGCCTTGCTGCCGTCCTCTGGGATTTTGACTCGGCCAAGTTTAACCATGCTGCCGTCCGCGCCGCTGCCAACAAATTTTCGCCCGAACTGTTCCGCCAAAAAATGCAGCATTTTATCAACAGCCACCTGGACGGATAGCTGTAAAATTGGCTACGCCATTTTCTGCCGTTTTACGCTATGCTTAAGTAACTACCGTCAGAGATTATTAGACAACAATGTTAGACAATGAAGGAGATGCACGAGTATGAAAGTTAATCCCGCAATGTTCCGTGGTTATGACTTACGTGGCCTTGTCGATATCGATCTGAACCCTGAGATCGTCGAACACCTTGGCAAAGCCTATGGCACGTACCTCAAGCGTGCTGACAACATTACCGAAGTTGTGGTCAGCCGTGACTGCCGCGCCACAAGCCCTGCCTACAGCGAAGCGTTGATCCGCGGCTTGTCCTGGGCCGGCATCGACGTCATCGACATTGGTATGCAGATGATCGGCACCTTTTATTGGGCACAGTACCACCTTAACCGTCGCGGTGGCGTCTACGTGAGCGCCAGCCACAACCCACCAGAATTTAACGGCTTCAAGTTTGCCAACGACTTCTCCGAAACCCTCGTGAGCGATGGCATGAACGAGTTGCGACGCTTAGTCCAAGAAGAAGACTACGAACAGGGAGAAACAGAGGGCGCCATCCACGCGCAAGATATCCGCCCGGCCTACTTTGCCGACCTCATCAAGCGCCTGCCAATCTCCAAAAAGCTTAAAGTGGTGGTCGACCCCGGTGGCACCACAGCTGGCGCCATCGCACCCGACCTGCTCCGCCAAGCTGGCTGCGAGGTTATCGAATACAACACCAAGGTTGACCCGACCTTCTCGCTCGGCGTGGCCGACCCCACCGAAAAACAGGTTCTCACGCGCCTCAGCAACGACGTACTCGAATCCCACGCCGACATTGGCTTTACCTACGACGCCGACGGCGACCGCATTGGCATTGTCGACGAAAAGGGCGGCCTGATCTGGAACGACGTCTTGGTAGCCTTATTCGCTGCCTCGGTGCTGCAAGACCACCCTGGTGCAACCATTATGTTCAACACTTTCTGTTCCAAGGCGGTCACCGAAACCATCGAGAAAAACGGCGGCAAGCCATTTATGTGGCGCACCGGCCACTCTTTCCTAAAGAAGAAAAACCAAGAGATTAAGGCCGCCTTCATCGGTGAGCTATCCGGCCACTTCTTCTTCTCGGCCGACTTCTACAACCACGACGACGGCTTGTACTCCACCATGCGCTTGCTGCGCTACTTGGCAAACTCCGGCCAAACGTTGTCCGAAGCCGTTGCTGCACTGCCCTACTACGTCTCCAGCCCAGAAATCAAACTGGCCTGCGCCGACGACAAAAAGGTCGCATTGGTCGAGAAATTAGTGCCCATCCTCAAAAAAGACTTCCCTACCGCCGAAATCATCGACGACCAACGCGCCGGCGACGGTGTGCGTATGGAAACCGCCGACGATATGTTTGTAGTGCGCTACTCCCAAAACGGGCCATACCTGGGCATTAAGCTGGAGTCCAAAACCAAAGAAGGCTACGAGAAACTCCGCGTGTACTTGTCCGATCTACTCCACCAATTCCCTGAAGTAGAATGGGACTCCAAGATCGAAGCCAACACCGAAGTCCTCAAGGCACCGCACCAAGACTAACGCGACTCCTCTAAGCAGTAAAATAACCTCCTGGACGGAGGTTATTTTACTGCTTCCATCAGGCAACCGCCGTATGCTTACTTTGCCTCTTCGAGTAGTTTCAGCAATTGCTTGTACGTCTTGGGGTCATTTACGGCAATCCAAACACCTTGTTTCATGCCAACTGACCACAGCTTCTTTTCTTTTGCAAGCATCGGAAAGAGTACTTGCTCGAAGTCGGTGCGCTCTGTGAGGCTAAACAATTCCTTGAAGCGGGGGTAGACCGCCGGGGAAAAGATTGTAATGCCGACGTGGGCGGGGACTGGGATAAACGGGTACATCTGCGTATCGACAACTGTGTTATCGACAACCATCATGCCTGTCCAAGCCGACTCTTTACCAGGAGTTAGCACTGGTGTGGCCAGCATCCCCTTAGCTTCACCTTCGAGGTGTGCCTGGCCAATATATCGAACGAAGTTAGGGAAATTGAGCACGACATCGTCTGGATTCTCGACGATCAGATAGTGATCTTCGGGAATCGAGCCGTTCTCAAGCGCGTTGCGAACCGCGCCACCCTTGCCAACCGGCTGCTCCGGGTCGTAGCTGTATTTGATCTCAACACCGAGACTGGCGCCGTCACCCAGACGCTCTTCGATGGTGTGTGCGTTGTGAAATACGAGCGCTACAAACTTTTTGATGCCGGCGTCACGGTACATACGGATCGCCATTTCGATCATCGTGTCACCGTTGGGTAGCTCCATGGCATTTTTGTTGACGGCTTTGCCATCAAGTACCGGGCTAAAGCGACTGCTCTCGCCGCCAGCCATCAGGGCTACAACTGTTTTGTCGGCAAATGCCTGCCAAGCTTCATCGCTTACTTCTTTAGGCTCGCGGAAGTTGGCAATTCGCGCCGACAAGGCATCAAGTTCAACTTGTAAATCCATGTGCTCATGTTCCTTTCGTCACCTTTGTATTGCCGCAGTCCGGCCCACCAGATGAGCCGTCCACGCAGCATTCGTTTCCCATCATACCAGATTTTGCCCGCAGCCAGTGTTGTTGTTTTGCACGTACTAGCAAGCGCTACACCTGGACTACAGCTTGTACAAAACGTAGCGATGGTCTTCGTACACTTTGTGCGAGAACAGGTGTGGTGCGTTTTGCATGAGGGCTGAGCTAGGGTCAGACAACTGTTTGTCGACAACCACATAACGCAGGCCAAGCTGGTACATTTTGGGCAAATCGTCTGCCTGCAAATCAACGAAATCACGGTACTGGCTATTGTAGTGCGGCGGCGTATATCCACTGTAACCATTAAAGATATTCTTGTTGTCGTAGCCCGCCCATAACACGTCTTCAGGAGTTGCGACTGGGAACGGCGCGTTCGGGTAGTCTTTTTGGCTGCGCAAGATAATGAGATCGTCGATGCGCGGATCGGCTTTTACCAGCTTGTACACTGCTGGAATCTGGATGTTGTAGGCGTAGGCATTGGGGCTCATGAAGATGCGACGTACCGGCAAAACGTCGACCGCAACCAGCAAACATAGCACACCAAGCACCACGTACTGCCAGCGCAGCCTCAAACGCGTAATGGCCAAATACACCGGCACATATGCCAGCACGCAGCACAGGCCAAACAGCGCCAACACGCTCGCCCGGTTAATCGCCCGTATGAAGTGCAGCTGCGGCAGCACAGCGTCCACTAAGAGCCATGGCGCCGGCATGACCACGTGCGCACCATTGCTCAGCGTCGCCAGCGTAGCCGTGCCTTTAATCTTGAGCAACGGGCCAAGCGAAATGATAAACCCGGCCAAAGCAACCGCCAGGAATGCTGTTATATAGTTGAAATGCTCAATAAATTCTTGGCGACGCGCCTGATCCTTGCGCTTGGTCGCCCTACGCGCACGACGGTAAACCACGTAGCCCATAACCAACACCGCCAGTGCGGCCGCATACAACACCACGCCATGGTACACCAAGCCGTCAACGCCGTACCCGTTAAACTGAACATGCGGATGGTGAGCGTAAAACCATTTGCCCCACAGCGAGCTGCTCGACGGCGAAACATAATCCAGCAGGCTGCTACCATACAATACTTGATCGCCAATACTAAAACTCGCACCTGTTGTACCTGAGAAGCGCACATACTGCAACGCCAGCGGTAGCACCGCAACCAATGCGCCGACCAGCGGTGCAAGCAACAACACCGCCTTTCTCCAGTTAATGAGCCGCTTGGCCAACAGGACCAGCACGAACACGCCAATTCCGATCGCCGCAAACACCAGCTGGTACCACGAAGCGTAGAAGAGCAGTGTTAGAACCACGAACAGCCAGGCCAGATACCTTCTCTTAGCCGTATCCAAGAACCGGATGATGAGCAGCACCGCCAACGGCAAGTAAAAAATACTCTGGCTCTGCAAATGGGCGACGCCGGAAAGCTTCAACGGCGCCAGCTCAAACACCAACCCGGCCAGCACCGATATCGCCTCATTGCCTTTGCTCAGCCGCTTGGCCAACAAATACATGAACAGCCCAGAGAACAAGAAGCTCAAAATCGTCCAAACATTGTACGAAAAGATCGGGTTCTCGTTAATCCAGGCCAACGGCAGTGTCAGCAAACCAGCCGACAGCTGCGTCTCGGAGTAAAACATACTGTACTTATTCGGAAAATAAATATTGCCGTTAGCGTAATTAGGGCAGCCGTCCAGCACAATACAATGGTGATTGCGGGCTAGCGTCCAGGCGTTAAACATAGCATCGCCACCCTCGCTGTAGCTGCCGATACGCACAACTACCGGCCAAAAGAACACTAGCGTGGCGACAACCAGCAGCAGCAAGCCGATCCAGTGCTGGCGCCAATATGCCACCAATCGGCGCGGCCAGGTTTTTGCCTGTGCCACGGCGCGGCTTCCCCACCTGCCCCCCAATCTCATGAGCGTTGGCTTATCGATCGAAAACATTGAACCACACTATCTGCATTATCGCTTTAATCCCGTCTTTAGCGCCAATCTTCTTGCCTTCTTCGCGGCTTCGGCCGTAGTACGAGATGCCGATTTCGTAGACCGCAACTTTGGCGTGCGCTACTCTCGCGGTAATTTCTGGCTCAAAGCCAAAGCGGTGCGACTTTAATTTCTTGGCCAGCTCGCGCACAATGTCGCCACGGAACATCTTGTAGCAAGTTTCCATATCGGTGAGGTTAAGCCCGGTAAACATATTGGACAGCGTGGTCAAAAACTTGTTGGCCACCTGATTACGGTAATAAATAATGCGGTGCGGTTCCCCGCCAATAAAGCGTGAGCCATACACCACATCTGCACTGCCGCGCTCGATGGGGTAGAGCAGGCGTTTGTATTCCACAGGGTCGTACTCGAGGTCAGCATCCTGGACAACCACCACGTCGCCAGTGCTGGCCAAGATACCCCTTTTGAGTGCCGCGCCTTTGCCCTGATTGACCTCTTGAAATATCGCGGTAATCTCCGGGTGTTTGGCGGCCAGCTTCTTTAAGATATCTTGAGTGCCGTCGGTTGAGCCGTCGTCCACCATAATAAGCTCTCTTTTGGTCGAACCAAGGTCGACCGCCATAATCTCGGCTACAATTTGCCTCACTGAGCCCTGCTCGTTATAGCACGGCATAACGACCGATAACTTCTTGGCCTTACCCATATATCGCCCCTTATAATCTTACAAATATGCTACCATGGAACTGATACTATTAGATAGATATTACGTGCGCAGGGCTACACAAACACTATTAACACTCTTGAACATTGAGTTCGTTCGGTTTTGCATCGTCGGCGCCTCAGGCTTCGTCATCAACGCCGTGTTACTGCTTGCTCTCAACAAAGACCTGCATTCGCCATTTGTCGCCCAACTTATCGCCAGTGAAGTTGCACTATTTAGCAACTTCATGTTTCATAATAGATGGACATATAAAGCAAGCGCTGTCCGCAAAACGCTCACCACGCTCATTGTGCAATTCCACGTAACGTCGTGGGTGGCCATCTTGGGCAGCGCGGGATTAGTGACCATGGGCATACGGTACGTGCACCTCGCACCGATAGCCGCGCTCGCTGGAGCCTCGGTGCTTGCACTATTCTGGAACTATGGGTGGTCTAAATTTGTCATTTGGCGCCGCCGTGATTCCACAGCCGCAGAAGGAGCAAACGTATGAACATAGCAATCATTGGAACAGGCTACGCTGGCTTGGTATCTGGCACGTGCTTGGCCGAGGCTGGACATACTGTCATTGGCATGGATATCTCACAGGAAAAGATCGATAAGCTCCGCCAGGGCATAAGCCCGATCTACGAGCCTGGCTTGCAAGAGATGATCCAGCAAAATGCTCGCGCCGGGCGGCTCAGCTTTACTTCTTCACTCGATGACATCGACGATCCTGACGCCATATTTTTTGCGCTGCCAACTCCATCCGGCGGTGACGGCGACGCCGACCTCAGCTACATCCTTTCGGCCGCCAAAGATGTTGCTAAGGTTATCAAAACCTACACCGTGCTTGTGGACAAAAGCACGGTGCCGGTTGGCACGACCCAAAAAGTGCGCGAGGTTGTTGCCGCCGAAACTGACGTCCCGTTTGACGTGGTGTCGAACCCCGAATTCCTACGCGAAGGCTACGCCGTTGAGGATTTCTTGCAGGCCGACCGCATTGTCGTCGGTAGCTCATCCGAGCGAGCCTTGGCGGTCATGGAAGAAATCTACCAACCGCTCACCCACGCCGGCGTACCTCTTCTCAAAATGGACGAAGCCTCGGCCGAGATGAGTAAATACGCCGCCAACTCTTTCTTAGTCACCAAGATTACCTTCATGAACGAAATTGCCAACATGTGCGAAGTAACTGGCGCCAACGTCGACCGCGTCCGCGAAGCCATTGGTGCAGACCAACGTATTGGCAGCCGCTTTTTGTTTGCGGGCATTGGCTACGGCGGCGGCTGCTTCCCCAAAGACGTGCTTGCCTTATACCGCTCTGGTACGCAGCGGGACTACGAATTTCAAATTTTATCGGCGGTGATGAAAGTTAATAACCTACAGAAAAAAATCCTGGTCCAAAAAGTCGTCAGCGAGCTGGGCGAAGATTTGTCCGGCAAAACGTTTGCCTTATGGGGCCTAGCTTTTAAGCCAAACACTGATGATATCCGCGATGCACCGGCCCTGGATATCATCCGCGACCTGTTAGCGCGCGGCGCCACGGTGCAGGCCTATGACCCCGAAGCAATGGATAACGTCAGACAGGTCTTCCCCACCGAGATCACCTACGCTGCGAGTGCCCACAAAGCACTGGAGGGCGCCGACGCGCTGCTCATTGCCACCGAGTGGAATGAATTCGTCGCCACCGAACCCGCCCTATTAGCTAACACGCTCAAAGCAAAAATGGTCTTCGATGGCCGAAACATCTTCGACCCCGCAACTATGCAAAAGGCCGGGCTGGGCTACTTTAGTATTGGCCGTACCGACCACCCATCCAATTAGCTAACTCTCTGTCTCGTCCAACGCCGAAAAGGCGCCCGGACGCAGGTAGGTGCGTGTCCATCGGCGACGAGCAATGTGCAGCAAATCTCGCAGCGATTGCACTGCGTTCTTCAGCACCGCTTCGTCAAATGTGCCGCCCGCCATGTGCTGCCAGTCATTAATCCGTTGGGATGCCATCTTTAAATGGTGCGTTTTGGCGATTGCCAAAACCTCCATATCAAAACCCCATTTTTGGATGGTAAGCCGGCTAAAACATATCTTGGCAGCATGCGCGCTAAACATCTTAAAACCACATTGCGAATCTTCGATCCAAATACCACCAGCCACCCGAAACAGCAAATTGCCGGCATTGGCAACCAACCAGCGCAAAACGTTTTTGTGGTGTGTGCGTAAATTTCGCGTGCCCACAACAACCTCAAAACCCTGCTGGTACAACGCATAAAAATGGCTCAAATAATGCAGCGGCGTGGCTAAGTCGGCATCCATAAACACCACGGCTCGGCCGCGGGCGCGCAACATTCCATACTGCACATCCCTGCCTTTGCCTTGCCTGCGGCCGGGTTTCAGGAATACAAAATCTGCAAACTTTGCCGCCTTCTGCGCAACGATTTCATGGGTTCGGTCATTAGAGTCAGCCGAGACGACAACTACTTCAACCTGCAACTGTTTCATGGCAGGATCTTCGCGCAAATAGGTCGCGAGTAAATCAAGCGTCTTACCAATCCGCCGTTCCTCGCTGAGTGCCGGGATCACAATGCTGAGGTCAGGCCGATTCTGCTTCATCTTGGCTGCCATCCTCATTCACACCTGCCTGCAACAAGCTGTGCGGTGCTCCTTTAAACACAAATATCCTGTACCCATTATAATTCCAAACCATTGCCACCACCGCACCGACCACGGTTGCTAAGTTGATGTCCACAAAACTCTCTGCCAGCGTAATCCCGGTTGTCGAATGGACGAGGCCGATAAGCCATTGATCGTGCCGCGCCAGTATAGAGACAACGCCGGCATACACCAAATTCAAAACAACCAGACTGCCGCTAACGGACACCAGAACAAATGGCACAAGCTGCCGTCGGGCTCGACGGCTTTTGTCCAGAAACACGAAGTTACGGTTCAATATAAAGCTAAAAAGCAACGCGCAAGAAGTCGCAATTATGCTCGCCACAATCTTGCTGAGCTTAAAATGGTAAAAACATAGGTTGAGCAAACCGAAGCTGATGGCCGCATTCGCCAAACCAGTCGCTGCAAAACGTGCGATTCGCCCCGTAACCAATGTCCGAACTTTAGGCACGTTCTTTCCGCAGCACTGTTATCACCGATGTACCAGCTGGAAATTTCACTGCACGATGCAGCCTTGCTTCGCCACTCAGCATGCCGGTAAAGAACTTGTTAACCCAGCTGGGCACCGGTACATATGATGTTTCGGAGTCGGTTTTGCGTCCAGTGATCTTGTTTAAGAACCGGAAGCCCACAACCATTGGCAAAGAAAATACGATGGCGTATGATTTGCGGTCGACCTTCAGGCCAGCCTCGTTCGCGGCCGCAGCCAAACGGCCTGTTGTATAGCGGCGCTTGTGGTGCAACGACACATCATGGTCGCTCCACAACCACTGGTAGGCGGGCACCGTTATCACAATCTTGCCATCGTCTTTGAGCACGCGGCGCCATTCGTTGAGTGCCCCAATCTGATCCTCAATATGTTCTAAAACATCAAACGCACCCACAACATCATATGTCTTGTCCTTAAAAGGCAGGGCAATATCGTCGACCTTGGTCAATCGCTTGTAGCCATTTTGCTTCATGAAGGCGATGGCCTCGTCCGAGATATCCACATTATCAACGGCGCCAAAAGCTTCCAACATATCAATTGTGCCACCGGTGCCACAGCCGATATTGAGAATCAGTGGTTTGGCTTTTTTGCCCTTACCCTTGTCCCTCACAGCACGCTGCATATACGTCTTTATAATTTCAAGGCGGCCAAGATGCCACCAATAGGTTTGCTCGTACTCCGCCATGCGGGCGTATTCTGCTTTTTTCATGTTGCTACCTCTCTAGATAGTACCAATATACCAGATTAGCCGGCAAAATAGCCGCCAATTAGGAAGCCGCCGGCAAAATAGCACAAGAATCCGACAGAGATAAGGACGAATGCGGCCAGCGCATACCGGTTCACCTTGTAGTATTGTACGACCACTGCCAGTGCCAATGGTAGCGGAACCACAATAAGCGCATAACGATTGAGCGATTCCATAATGCCCGAAAACAACGGCAAGAACATCGTCAGCACCGTGAGCACCACGACCCAATACGCCCGAAACTTCTTTGCAAACCACCAGGCGATCCCAATCGTCAAGAAAGGCAGGGACATAAGAAACAGCGCAGCCAGGTAGCCGTAGACGCTCTCCCATCGTTGCATGCTAAACAAATAGTGATAGTAATGTCTATACAGTACTGCGAGAAAGGCTGGCGTATTCTGCCTGCTCCATAGTGTTTCAACCTTATTGAAGAGCAGCGGGTCTCCAAAATACTTCCATAGATATGCCATATAGGTGCCGAGCGCCGCAGCTGGCCCGGCCACAACACAGACCGCTCGGCGGAAGACCGGCCACGTGCAGGCCTTTCGCCACTGATTCCAATGCAGAATATGCTCGTTTTCGAGCAAAATCAGGAGCATAACCGGGATCAGCACAAGCGCGGTAGTCTTGGTGAGCATCACAATCCCAGCGCTTACTGTCGCCAATATATATCGTTCCTTAAAAGTCCAGTACAGTGCCATGATTGTGGCGGCCACCACGATAGCATCGGCGTAAAATGCCGCCAGGAAAAAACTAGCGGGGAAGGCGAAGAAAAACAACACGGTAAGTTTGGCAGTTAGCCCAAGGTCGACTTTGCCTTTTGGTACGTACCGCACACAGATAACCAGGGCCAATTTGTATAACGTCGCGCAGATAACGACCGACAATGCGAGGTTAATAACCAGGCCAATAAGTATCGGGTCAACCGGGACTACCTTGAAAATCGTCCTAATCAGCAGCGGAAAACCTGGAAAAAATGCGACTTCGGACGGCTGCCCCTCCAGCCCAGCGGGGTGATACCCGTTGAGAATCACACCCAAGAAATGAAAACCGTCCCAGTGTGCCCAGTCACCGAGCCGAAATGGAGGCGCTACAACATTAGGATACAGCTTAGATAAGTAGGCCGGATAAAAGGGTACGATCTTGGTAATGTGCGCTACGAAATGGTTGACCACCTCGAGTAAAATACGCCATACCGCCACAAACCCAATGCTGGCCAGCCACAAGCGACGATCGGGCGTTTTTGTCACATACATACGAATTTTTTTGTACACGCTTGCTAAACCCCGTTCTTTAGGCTGATTTGTAAGAAACTAGATCCATCATACCAAATTGCCGTTTGTTAATGACCCTGAAGTGACTGTTGTCTTTTTAAAACTTGCGCGCCGCGATCCTTGATTATAAAATAGGACTACAAACCTAAAAACAAACATGCCTCAAATCCAAAGACGAAACCAGTTTGCTCACAAAAAGCGCTCTATGAAGCCCTTCTGGCTCTGTTTTGCAATAATTATTGGCCTTGCGGCAGTGCTCATCTTGCTTGAAGCAACCAACACGACGCACTTACTCCATCACAACAGTTCCAAAACCGTAAACTCGCCGACAGCGCAGGCCACCAAGGGCGAGCCCACAAACTCCAGCAAAAACGCGCCTAGCCAGACAAACACCGGAGCTCCGTCCACCGATACGAAAAACCCAACCGGGACCGGTGGCGCGTCAACCGCGACACTCAATGCACCTACCGGCGATTTCATCAGCAACCACCATCCAAACCTGAGTGGCTCTCCTGCCCCGAATACCGTACAATCAGTATGTAATACAACTTCGGGCGCGACCTGCCAAATTACCTTTACCAAAGACGGTGTCACCAAATCACTCCCCGCTCAAACAACCGACGCAGGCGGCGCAACCTACTGGACCTGGAAATTACAAGACGTCGGATTAACTGCAGGATCCTGGCAAGTCCAGGCCAAAGCGACCCTTGGGTCGCAGACCAAAACCGCTAACGACGCCATGGCGCTCGAGGTGAGTGAATGAAACGATTCTTATTTGTCGTAATCTCTAGCATTGTGTCACTTGGCACCGCGCTGTCTGCTTTTGGTGGCGCGGCAAACGCCAGTTTTGTCGCCAACCATATTATTGACGACAGTGTCTTTAATGACACGACTAGCATGAACGCTGGCGAAATCGACAGTTTCCTCAATCAATTCCCTAGTAGTTGTATTAGTACTCACGCTGGTTTTATTGCTCCCGACCCAGTGGGCTATTCGCCTTCATCCGGCTATAGCTACGGCAACAACGTGAGCGCAGGCACAATCATTAACGATGCTGCGCAGGCCTACGAAATTAACCCTCGCGTACTGCTGACCACCCTACAAAAAGAGCAAACCTTAGTCACCGGAGCCGCTGGCTGCAGCACACTTCGCTACGTTGGTGCAACAGGCTATGGCTGCCCGGATAGCGGCACGACACACGACTACTCAGGGCTCAACCTCTACACCCTCAACGGCACGACCGTAACGTCAGTTTCGGGCACCTGCGTTAATACCGCGCTTAAAGCCGGCTTTTCCGAGCAAGTTATCCGCGCCGCCTGGCTGCTCAAATTTGGCGAAATGCGCTCTGAGGGCAATATAAACTGGGCGATCGTCAAAGGCAGCTGGGATAATTCCGACGATCCTCAGAGCTGTTACAGCGGCCCGATGACCCAAGGCACCTGGCAACGTTGCCCGAGTGGCTCATCGACGTTCTACGACGGGTACACAACCATCGACGGCTCATCGACACACATGGACAATGGGGCCACCGCCTCATTGTATTGGTACACACCACATTTTAATGGCAACCAGTCCTTCGTCTCCATTTGGGAAGGTTGGTGGGGCAACGGCTCAACCTACACTCCGAGTTTTGCCTGGCAAAACCAGCGCATGATTATCATGGACGAAGGCAAGAATGCCGAGATCCCAACCGACTACATGCATCCCGGCGACCGTTTGTACGTACAGCTCGCCGTGCAAAATACCGGCAGTGTCGCCTGGACCAACACTGGCTCTAACCCCGCGCGCCTCGGCACGATCTCACCCAACAACCACAACACACCGTTCTGCGACACGTCCTGGATCATGTGCGACCGAGCAGCAACCCTCCAAGAGGCGTCAGTAGC
>CAZDTZ010000007.1:42274-50893 GCA_964508535.1 uncultured Candidatus Saccharibacteria bacterium | reverse complement strand
CAGGAAACCCGCGGCTGGGACGATGCCAAGCAGTGCACCTTTAGCCAGCGCACCAAAGAAGACGCCCACGATTACCGCTATTTCCCGGATCCCGACATCCCACCAGTAGAGTTGTCCGACGACCAAATTCAGATCGTGAAGGATGAAATGCCAACCATGCCCGACGAATGGCGCACGCGCCTCAGCAGCTTGGGGCTAGACAGGCCGGCTATGGAAACCTTGCTTGAAGCCGAACTGGACGACCCAGAAATCAGCTACCTTGCTCTGATCGAAGAGGTTATTACCGAGAAGGAGTTTGCCAAAGCGCTTGCTAACTGGTTTGTGAACCTTGAGGTTCCTCTGCGTCGCGACGAGACAACTAAGCCGAACAAAAAGCTGACCAACCAAGGCCGCTTGCACGCCTTCCGTGCCACCGCCGAACTTATTGCGGCCAACAAGCTTAGTTCGTCTAATGCCAAGACTTTGCTCACCATGATCCTGACCGGTACCGAGCAAGTCCAAGCACAGGATATCGAGGCGCTTGCCAAACAGCACAATCTCATCCAGGAATCCGACAGCGGGGCCATGGAAGCAATTGTCAAAAAGGTCATTGATGAGAATCCTAAGGCCGCTGAAGATGTCCGTGCTGGTGAAATGAAGGCCATTGGCTTCCTGACCGGCCAAATTATGAAAGCCTCCCAAGGCCGCGCCAACCCGGCCATGGCTCAGGAACTCATCAAAAAGCAGCTCGGCTTGTAGATTTTATAGGAGGTATTTGTGGGCAAACCTATCTTAATTCTGGTGAACGGTATTCCTGGCACCGGTAAAACTACCATTTCACGCAAATTGGCAAAAGGCCTTGATTTGCCGTGTGTGGGCAAGGACGACATCAAAGAATTTTTATTTGACCACATCGAGACTGACACAATTGAACGCGCCAAAGACGTGGGCGCCGTGTCCTTTGAGATGCTGTACGCTTTTATTCAAACATCGCTCAGCCGTGGCCTCAGCATCATTGTGGAATGCCCGTTTTATTATGAATTTGGCCACGGGCGTATAGCGCAAATTGTTGCTAGCGCCACGGCAATCTGCATCGAAGTGTACTGCGATTCTGACCCCACTATCCGTAGACAACGTTTTCGGGATCGCCAAGGTACTCCCGGGCGACATCCAGGCCATTTTGACCAACACCACATCAATAGCCAGGAGACTGACGAGGAGGTGGCCGCTAAGTATGCACCACTGGCAGTCGGCCCGGTAATTAGGCTTGATACCACCGAGTTTACTGATGAAGCGTATAAACGTATGCTTAAAGAAGTGCGTGATGCGATACAATATGAGGGTGATACCGCCAAAGGCACCAAAGGAGCAACGCATGCATAAACTTCCGACTAAAGCCGTTATCGCAGCAGCCGGATTCGGCACGCGCTTTTTGCCTATAACCAAGGCCATGCCCAAAGAGATGCTGCCAATTGTCGACAAGCCGATCATCCAGTTTGTGGTGGAGGAACTGGTCGCCGCGGGCATCAAAGATATTATTATTGTTACTGGCTACAGCAAACGCATTATTGAAGACCACTTTGACACGCCGAACGGTGAGCTAACCACTGTATTGCAAGCGGGCGGCAAAGAGGAAATGCTTCAAAACTTGCGCGATATTGCCAACATGGCCAATTTTGCCTTTGTACGTCAGAAATCGCCGGCGCTGGGCAATATCGCGCCGCTGTTGGATGCTGGTTATCTCATCAAAGACGAACCATTTATTTACACTTGGGCCGATGAATTTGTCTCGGCATCACCACGTTTACTTACCCAAGTGCTCGAAGTGTACCAAAAGACTGGTGGCGCGGTGCTGCCGTGCATGAGCGTGCGCAGCGACGACGAATACGATCGCTACGGCATTGTTGGCGGTGAGCAAATAGAAGGCGGCATCATGAAGATGACGCATATCGCCGAAAAGCCTGGCAAGCAGAATGCACCGTCTAACCTGGCGAGTGTTGGGGGGTACCTACTGACTCCAGATATCTTGCCATACGTCCAGCGGGTAGCCGATGAGTACGACGGCAAGGGCGAAATGAAAATCCAAACGGCCATGCAGCACATGATGGACGAAGGCCACTCGTTTTACGCCTTTGAGATTGCCAATGGCCAGTACCATGACGCCGGCAGCAAGCTGGAATATGTAAAGACAGTCATCGATTACGCATTGTTGCGCGAGGACATTGGTGCCGACATCAAGGCCTACTTGCGCGAGGTCGTTGGTAACCTGGACAAATAGCGCTATACTATAGTTTATGAACAATGCCGAACAAATTCTGGTCATCACGCTTGCAGCGGCACTCGCCATTTTTCTTATTTTGGCAATCGTGATCGCTACCCAGGTTATTCGTCTCATGAAGGTATTGCAGATTATTGCCCTCAAGGCGCAAGATTTTGTTGATTCTGCAGAGTCTACAGCCGAAATGATCAAAAATGCCGCTGGCCAGTTGAGCGTGCTTCGTTTTTTCCGCAGTGTAATGGATACGGTTAGTAAACATGAGAAAAAAGACGATAAATAAAGGAGTTAGTATGGGCATCGAAAAAAATGCAAAGCGTTTTGCTATCGGTACAGTAGTGGCTGCAGCAGCCGGATATGTTGCTGGCGTATTAACGGCTCCAAAGAGCGGTAAAGAGACACGCAAGGACATCAAAGACACGGCTATTAAGACCTACGCCGAAACAGAGAAGCAACTCAAAAAGCTGCATACCGAACTCAACGACCTGTTGGGCAAGGCCAAGCTCCAAGTTTCTGACCTCAAGGGCAAATCCCAAGTTGACCTTAACCGCGCCATCGACGCTGGCATGGTTATCAAAGAAAAAGCTCGTGAGCTATTGAGCGCCGTGCACGAAGGTGACGCCGAAGACAAAGACCTACAGAGCGCGATTGCTGAGGCCAACAAGGCCGTCGACCACCTCAAAGCCTACCTCCAAAAAAGCTAGTTCGAGAGCAAAAGGCAGCAGGTACAGCTGCTAGACATCGCGTCAACGCTACTAATAAAAAGCGCTTGAAGGCTAAACCAAAATAACTCGCCGCTTGGGGCTCAGACAGATTTTGGTTTTTGACGCCTTCAAGCGCTTTTTATTAATCGGTTGGCATTCAGGGTCTAGCAGCTGTACCTGCTGCCTTTTTGCCGCACGCCGCCTGTTGTAAAAGAAGCTGCCTGCGCGCACGACATATTTTCGGTATACTGATAGAAGAAATGGGGAAGAATGGCTGCAGATAAGGCGGTGACTAGTTTGGCTGTAGGTGATTATGTGCATCTGCATAATCACACACAGTACAGTTTGCTCGACGGGCTTACCAAGGTTCCGGCGCTGGTCGACTATGTCAAAGAGTCGGGTATGGTAGCGGTGGCGCAAACCGACCACGGTACGCTTTCTGGTGCCATCGAATTCTACAAGGCCGCAACCGATAAAGGGGTCAAACCGCTCATTGGTATGGAAACCTATGTGGCAGCGCGTACACTTGGCGAAAAAGAGCCAGGCAAAGATAAGATGTACTACCACCTTATCTTGATCGCTATGAACAACACCGGCTACCGTAACCTCATGCAGCTTTCCACCACCGCTAATTTGGAGGGTTTTTACTACAAACCCCGTGTCGACCACGTCATCCTTGAAAAATATAACGAAGGCCTGATTGTGCTGAGCGGTTGTATTGGTGGCGAGTTGGGCGACCGATTGCGTGAAGGCCAGTACGATCAAGCCAAAGAAATCGCCCTGTGGTATAAAAAGATCTTTGGAGACCGCTACTACATTGAAGTCCAAGACCACGGTCACCCCAAGCACCCCAGCAAATGGGACGAGCAAGTACGCGTTAACGAGGGGCTTATAAAACTCGCCAAAGAGCTTAGCATCCCCATGGTTGTGACGTGCGATGCCCACTACTTGTCGCATGGAGACCAACAAGCCCACGAAATCCTGCTGTGCGTGCAAACCGGCTCCTTCCTCAGCGACGAGAAGCGCATGAGCTTGGCTAACTTTGAGTTACACGTCACCGATCCAAACGAGATTATTAAGCGATGGGGCGCTGACTACCCAGAGGCAATTACGAACACGCGGGCCATCGCCGACCGTTGCAATGTCGAGATCGAACTTGGCAAGATACTGATCCCCAAGTTCCCGGTGCCTGAAGGCGAAACCGAAAAGACATATTTGGACAAACTCGTGTTCCAGGGATTGGCCGAGCGCTACGCTAAAGTTGACCGCGACAAAGCCATCGCTATGTCTATTCCAGAAGTCAAAAAAGCGTTGCCGAAAGAAGTTCTGGAGCGCACCGAATATGAACTTGGTGTGATCGACGGCATGGGTTTTAACGGTTACATGCTTATCGTGCAGGACTTCATTAACTGGGGCAAGGACCAAGGCGTGATCTTTGGGCCAGGACGTGGCTCGGCGGCCGGCTCGATCATTGCCTATGCACTATTTATCACCGATCTCGACCCGTTGGCCTATGGTTTGCTGTTTGAGCGTTTCCTCAATCCCGATCGCATTAGCATGCCGGACATCGACGTCGATATTCAGGACACGCGCCGCGACGAAGTCATCGAATACTGTGCCCAAAAATACGGCACCGACCGCGTGTCTAACATCGTGACGTTTGGCAAAATGGCTGCTCGCGCGGCTGTGCGTGACGTGTCGCGCGTGCTACAGGTGCCGTATGCTGAGGCCGATCGCGTGGCCAAGCTTATCCCGCAACCATTGCAGGGGCGGCACATCCCACTCAAGGTAAGCATCGAAAAAGACGCCGACCTCAAACGGGAGTACGAAACCAACGAAACCTCCAAGCAGGTGATCGACCTGGCCATTGCGTTGGAAGGCACAGTACGCAGCCACGGCGTGCACGCCTGTGGCGTGGTGATCGCGCCGGATAGCTTGGTCAAATATGTGCCGCTCGAAATGGCCCAAAAAGGCGTGGTAACGACGCAGTTTTCGATGGGACAGATCGAAGAGCTCGGCCTGCTGAAGATGGACTTCCTCGGGCTGAGCAACTTGACGATCATCAAGAATGCTATGCGCATTATCAAACGTGTCTATGATGTCGATATCGACCTTGGCACAATCCCGCTGGACGATCCCGAGACGTTTGCGCTATTGGGGCGCGGTGACACCACGGGCGTGTTCCAGTTCGAGTCGTCTGGCATGAAGCGCTACCTGCGCGAATTGAAGCCCACTGAGTTTAACGACGTCATCGCCATGGGCGCATTGTATCGCCCAGGGCCGCTCAGTGCCGGCCTGACCGACAGCTTCATAAAGCGCAAAAACGGCCTTGAGGACGTGGTCTACGCCCATCCGCTCATGAAATCGGCACTGGGCACAACCTTTGGCGTTTTGGTGTATCAAGAACAGGTGATGCAGATTTCGCGTGACGTGTGTGGCTTTACTGGTGGCGAAGCCGATACGTTGCGCAAAGCTATTGGCAAGAAAAAGCTCGATGTTATGCAAAAAATGCAGATCAAGTTTATCGACGGCGCTGTAGCCAAGGGTGTGCCCAAACATGTGATCGAGAAGTTCTGGCAAGACCTGCTGGGCTTTGCGGACTACTGCTTTAACAAATCACATTCTGCGTGCTACGGCATGACATCCTACTGGACCGCCTACCTCAAGGCGCATTATCCATCAGCGTTTATGGCTGCCTTAATGACCAGCGATTTCGACGACACCGATCGCCTGAGTATCGAGATTACCGAGTGCCAGAAAATGGGTATTAGCGTTCTGCCACCAGATATCAACGAGTCGTTCCACGAATTTGCCGTGGTGCCCGACAAGGCCAATCCCGACAACCGCTTGGCTCCCATACGTTTTGGCCTCGACGCCATCAAAAATGTTGGCACCGGCGCCGTTGAAGAGATTTTGCGGGCCCGTGCCATCGACAACGGCTTCGAAAGCCTGGAAGACTTTTTAAGCAAAACCAGCACCCGCACCGTAAACCGCAAAGCGTTGGATAGCCTAGTGAAGGCGGGCGCGCTCGACCGCTATGGCGATCGCTCGCAATTGTTGCACAACCTGGACGTTATTTTGGCCTACGCCAACCGCCTGCAAAAGGAGGCCAACAGCGGCCAGACCGACCTGTTTGGCAATGCGCTCGACGAAGTAGCGACCAAGCCACAGTTAACGCTCGAGAAGGCCGCGCAGGTATACAATCAACGCGAGCAGTTGTTGTGGGAGCGCGAATTGCTTGGCCTGTATTTGAGCCAGCACCCGCTCGCAATGTTTGCCACGTATCTGTCCGAGCAAACCATGCCACTCAACCAGCTTAAACCAGAGCACGACAGCAAGGCCGCCGTCGTGGGCGGCTCGATAACCGACATTCGTGAGATCACTACCAAAAACGGCCAAAAAATGGCCTTCGTAAAATTGGAGGATCAGTTTGGCGAGATCGAACTCGTCTTGTTCCCGAACGCCTATATGCAAACAGCTGGCCTGTGGGAGCGCGACCGCATTATTTTGGCGCGCGGTAAGCTGTCCGCCAAAGGTCGCGACGGCACACTAGGCGATGAGCTTAAGGTGTTGGTGGACGACGCTCGGGAAATTACTGCCGAGCAGGCACAAGGTTATATGGAAACCGGCAAGCAAGTGAAGCTGCCCGGCACTAAACGTAGCACAGTTGCTGCCGCGGCCACGCGCGCCAAGAGTGTGTCGGCGCCAGCCAAAACAGCTTCGCCACGTCTGTACGTGCGCCTGTCCGATAGCAGCGACCAAGGGTTGCTTATCTCACTTAAACAAGCCATTGACGACAACCCAGGCCACACCGAAGTTGTGCTGGTGCTCGGCCCGGCCAATGGCAAGCAGATCATCAAATTGCCGGGTGGCATGAGTGGTGATGAGTCGGCTGTGGCCAAGCTCCGCGATATTGTCGGGGCGCCAAATCTTAAACTGCAATAACAGAGGCTAAGTGTGGTTTTGCCTGGTTGCTTAGTGAATAACGCCCTGGCTACGCGTAAAGATGAAACCCAAGACGCTGAGGCTGACAAGTGCGACGTCGAGCAGGTGGTGTTTAACGATAAATTGCTCGCCCCTAATGAGCTTGCGGTGCCAGAAAAGGCCGTGCCGGATGATGAATATTGCAATGCACACGCAGGCAAATGACGATAGCACGAGCGACATCCAGGGTGCTTCTCCGCCGGTAATGAGTTGGATGCGCGCCACGTTTTTGCTGGCCACGGTGTGGGGAACTGCTGGCTTTATTGCACCAACTGCTTGCGCCGTGGGTGTTGGTACAGCAGCTACGTTGGCATCGGGTGCTGCGGCTGGTGTGGCGGCTGGCTGGGTTGAAACAGGCGCAGCTGGGGTTGGGGCGCTGGGTTTTGCTGCCGGCGTCGTAGACAGCGACTGCTGGCCTGACGAGACTGCATTAGGTTGTGGGCTGGCATACATGGCCACCACGATTGTTTCTGGGCCGCTTCCCTGGTAATTGGGGGAGTCGGCCACACCAAAGCCAACGTCTTTGTACGTCGAGTTTAAGATGTTGGCGCGGTGTTCGGGGCTGTTCATCCAGCCGGTGATGGTGGCGTCGCTGCTGTCGAAACCGTATGCCAAGTTTTCGCCCGCTGTTTGATACTGGTAACCTGCGCTAATAATAAATGTCCAGGGCGTCGCCCCGTCTGGCGTATTGTGCGCCCAGTAGTCACGGGTTGCCATGTCGTTGGCTTTGGTTTGAGCGGCCTGGTTGAGCTGGCTGTTTGTGCTCAGGTCGCCAAGGCCGTTGCTTTCTCGCTGAGTGTTGGTGCCTTGCAGGAGCGCGCTGACGCTCATATTGCTGGCGTAGCCTAGTACACTTTTATTTGCGTTGCCCCAGAGGCTGCTAAAGAGCAAGCCGATGCCTACAATCAACGCTAACGGCACGTATGGCCAGTAGGGCTTCAAATAGTGGTCGTTTCGCTTATGGTGCTCGCCGACACGGCGTTTATGGTGAAGTGGGGTAGCTCGTTTTGGTTTTGCGACAAGGACCATCTTATCACTAGTGTACCATATTGTTTGTGGTTTTACGCGGTAAAGCGACAGTGGTAGAGTGCCATGGCCGCTGCCTGAACGACATTAAACGACTCTTTGTGCCCGAACATCGGGATTTCGAGCGCTCGGTCGCACGCAGCAAGGACTTCGGGCTCAACACCTTCAACTTCGCGGCCCACTAGTAAGGCGATCTTTTTGGGAGGGTGGTATTTGGGGAGCTCATGCGCGTCTTCAGCCTGCTCGACTGCTGCAACAATATAGTCGTCTTTTTGGAGTTGGGCTAGTATCGCAAAAACATCCTCCACATGTTCCCAGGCGACCATGTCTTCGGCGCCGAGTGCGGTTTTGCGGATTTGTTTGGCGATTTTGGCGGCTTCGTGTGGCAATCTTGTATCTGTACTATCACCTTCTCGCAGAGGATAGGGTGTGTAGCCACTGAGGATAACTTTGGTAACGCCTAAGCCTTCAGCCGTGCGTAATAGCGAGCCAATGTTGTGGCAGCTCCGCAAGTTATGGGCAACTAAAACGATGTCTCGCATTCGTTAATCGTATCATGGTTGGGCCCCCCCCCCCCAAAAAAAACAAAACCCAAACACCACACAAAAAAAAAACACAAAAAAAAAAAAAAAAAAAACCAACCACCACAAA
>CAZDTZ010000007.1:0-42264 GCA_964508535.1 uncultured Candidatus Saccharibacteria bacterium | reverse complement strand
TAGCACACATTGCGCTTCCGGGTGCGCCTTAGCGGGATACAGCTCGCTGCGCCAACCCGCTCATGCTATACTTTTGGTATGAGCCAAGATGCCCGACGAGACGAAGAGACGTCTACTCAGCGACGTGCCCGTATTCTGGGGTTAGACTATGTCGATACGTCGCAAATGGTCCAAAAGCCATTGTACAAAGAGTTTTTGACCGTGCCGGAGCTCTACCAAATGCGCATAGTGCCGCTGCATATGGAAAAAGGTGCGGTCCTCATCGGCATCACTACCACCACTTCACAGCAAACCATCCGCAACCTGCAGGCACGCTTTACCGACATTCGCGTGGCTTTTGCCATTATTTCGGACAATGGTTTCCGGGAGTACATGCATTTGTACGACCCTCCCAAACAAGTGACCTACCAAGACCTCAGCATTAGCCAAGCTGGTAATGTTGACATGCAACAAGCAATCTCGCAAACATTTGAGCAAGTGCGGTCGGACGACGTTTTGGCGTATTTGGTGAAGCAAGCCTACCAGCTCAAGGCATCAGACATCCACCTCGAGAACCAGGCTGAGGGAGTGCGAGTGCGCTTCCGTGTCGACGGCGTTCTGCACGTTATTGCCATGTTGACTCGTCAAAAGTATCACTTACTAGTTTCAACTATCGCCGCCGCGGCCAATGTTTCAACCGACGTACCTGACCCGCAGAGCGGCCACATCAACAAGCAATACCACATGGCTACCGGCGAAGATGTCACGGTAAACTTGCGTGTCGAGACCGTTCCCACGGCATATGGCCAGGATGTGGTGATGCGTTTGTTTAACATCAAGCTCGAGCAGCTCAATCTCGATAAGTTGGGGCTTACCGAACGTGAGCGCCTTGTTGTCGACGATGTCATTAATCACCCGACTGGCTTGGTTTTGGTTGTGGGGCCAACAGGTTCTGGTAAAACGACCACCCTGTACTCGCTGCTCAATACGCTCAACAGCGAAGAGCGCAAGATTATTACGCTTGAAGACCCGGTCGAATACTTTATGCCTGGTGTCGTGCAGATTCCTGTCGCTGGCGATCAAGAAGAAAAAGGTTTTGCCGATAAACTGCGCGCTGTTCTGCGCCTCGACCCTGATGTGGTGATGGTCGGCGAAATTCGTGACCAAGACACGGCCAAGACGTCACTGCAGGCTGCCTTAACCGGGCACCTTGTGCTCAGTACGTTTCACGCCTCGTCGACATCGGCGGCACTCACACGTTTGATCGACTTTGTCGGTGTTAACCCACTGTTTGCATCTGCCATACACCTCATTATGTCGCAGCGCTTGATCCGCAGGCTCGACGAAGCAACGCGCCAGCCATATCAGCCCGACGAGGGGCTCAAGGCGCAGCTCAAGCAAATTATTGACACCTTGCCACCAAACGTCCAGCGTCCCAACATCGATGGAATAACCCTTTACAAGGCAGGCAAGTCGGAAGCCAACCCATTTGGCTACAGCGGTCAAGTTGCTATCCGTGAGCAAATGCAGATGACGCCGGGTATTCAGCAGTTGCTGCGGCTTGCGCCCGCCCAAATCACGACTGATGTCCTAGAGAAAAGGGCGATCCAAGACGGCATGATTACCATGTTACAAGACGGCGTACTCAAAGCACTTGAGGGCATCACCACGCTTGAAGAAGTCTACCGCGTCGTCGGCTAGCATTGAGCCTCGCCTCTTTAATTTTCTTCTAGTGGATAACGGCTGCCACTGCTTGGGCGAGCCCGGGCTCAAGTACCGACGGGATAATGTGTGCTGCATCAGGGCTTTCGACTAAGCTGGCGATGGCTTCGGCGGCAGCGATTTTGTGTTGGTCGGTGATTTGGGTGACGTGGTTATCTAGTGCGCCGCGGAAAATACCAGGGAAGGCCAGGGCGTTGTTGACTTGGTTAGGGAAGTCGCTGCGGCCGGTGGCCACAATTGCCGCACCAGCAGCATGTGCTTCCTCGGGCATGATTTCGGGTACGGGGTTGGCCATAGCAAAAATGATTGGATCTTTGGCCATGGTTTTGACCATTTCGGCGGTCAAGAGGCCAGGTTTGGATACGCCAATAAAGATGTCGGCGTTTTTGACGGCGTCCTCCAGCGAGCCTGCCTCATTGTGCGGGTTAGTGAACTCAAGCAATTTTTTCTTCTCGTCGTTGAGGTCGGTGCGCGAGCCGCCCACAATGCCCTTGCTGTCTACGGCCAGGATTTCTGGCTGAGCGTATAGGTGTAGCAGCTTGATGATTGCGGTGCCAGCAGCGCCGGCGCCCACTACCACAATACGGCAATCTTTGAGATCGCGTTTGGTCACCTTCATAGCATTGATTAACCCGGCAAGGGTTACGATGGCTGTACCGTGTTGGTCATCGTGCATCACCGGGATTTTTAGTTCGGCCTTCAGGCGTTCTTCGACTTCAAAACAGATCGGCGCGGCAATATCCTCGAGGTTAATACCGCCAAAGCTCGGCGCAATTGCTTTTACGGCTGCTACAATTTCGTCGGCCGAATGCACGTCGAGCACAATCGGCACGGCGTCAACGCCGCCAAAGTGTTTAAATAACATGGCTTTGCCTTCCATAACTGGCAACGCGCCCAGCGGTCCGATGTCGCCCAGGCCGAGCACGGCCGTGCCGTCGCTTACTACCGCCACCACGTTGTTGAGCCAGGTGTATTCGCGCGCTTCCTCTGGGTGTTCGGCAACATAGGTGCTCACTGCGCCAACGCCGGGCGTGTAGTAGGTGCTGAGTTGTTCGCGGCTGTCCAGATTGTCCTTGAGCACGATGCTAATTTTACCCTTGAGTGCCTTGTGCTTTTCGAGTGCGAGTTTTGAATAATCCATGAATCCAGTATACATGGCTAGGCAATGAGTTTTTGTGGCTCGGCTTTGGCATAATCTCTTCCATCATGCCAACAGATGTGTTATACTTGAAATCAAGCGAAAAATAGTATAAGGTTTATTAGATATGCAATCTGTCATCCAACAAATCGAAGCCAAGTTTAAGAAGTCCGCTGTTGTCGACGTCCAGAGCGGCGACACTGTAGAAGTGAGCCAAAAGATCCGTGAAGGCAACAAAGAACGTGTCCAGATTTTTAAGGGCATGGTCATTCGTACCGACCGTAAGGGCAGCCACACCAGCCGCATCACCGTCCGCCGCATTGCCAGTGGCATCGGCGTGGAAAAAAGCTTTTTGCTGCACAGCCCTTTGGTCCTTAAGGTTGAAGTTACCAAGCGTAGCAAAGTCCGCCGTAACTACCTGTCGTACATGCGCAAGCTTACTGGTAAGTCTGCACGTCTCACCGGAATTGATTTTGACAAGAACGCCGTCAACACCATTCATGACGCAAAGGCTGAGCAAGAAGAAGCCAAGCTCCACGAAGAAGTTGCCGCCGCTGCCGAAGCTGAAGCCGCTGCAAAAGCTGCCGAAGAGGCAAAGCTCGAAGCAAAAGCTGAAGCTGCACTGGCCAAGCACGAAGACGCCTAACTCTCTTAAGCTCACTGCAAGTCATACAAAAAAGCCCTGCCATAGACAGGGCTTTTTTGCTAGGAAAATCAGCGCGTTACTTGCTGGGAATGCCGCCGGTTATCTCGATGGCATTGCCGTTATTGCAGGCTAGCGCCCCTGTAGTGTTGCCGTCAGGGTAATGGACGTTTACCTCAGCAGTTGCGCCTTTGCCAACAATGCCGGCGGCAGCAAAGTGAGTGCTCTCCCCGTAATGGTCGCCTAGTACGGTTCCGGAACCAGAGGTGACCTGGTAATGCATGGAGACATCCTCAAGTGGGGGCCTCGTCGTAACCTTAATGTTGATACTGTCTCCTGTCCGCGTCAAAACCGCAGTGCAGGCTACCCTGCCGCTACGGTCGGCGGCGACCAACGCTTTGGCGTTGGCAGCAGCGGCATTCTCATCGGTGCCCGTGTGGGTATTTTTTTCTACGACGGTCGAGCCGGTATGCTTTTCGCTGCTGTTTTGCGAAGTTTTACAAGATGAAAGTACTGCCGCCGCTGCCACTGCGGTAACGATTGCCGTGCTTTTGCGTACCCAGGGGTTTTCGAATGATTTCAACATACATATAAGTATACATTGCCTGTCAAACATACGTATCCGAGCAAGTCGTGCTAGACTAATGCCTATGATAATTGGCATCGATGAAGTGGGCAGAGGGTGCTGGGCAGGGCCAGTTGTTGCTGGCGCGGTGCTGCTGAGTGAGCCAATCGTCGGACTCAAAGATTCTAAGAAGTTGAGCAAGCTCCAGCGTGAACGGCTTGACGCCGAAATTCGCATCGCAGCGCTCGGCTTTGGCATTGGTTGGGTTACGGCGCAGGAGTTGGACGAGGTTGGATTAACCGCAGCTGTCGGCCTGGCTATGCATCGGGCCATGGAGCAAATTATTGGTGACTATGACAAAATAATCGTCGACGGCAACCTTAACTACTTTGCTGAAAATCCGAAGGCCGAGACTTTGGTCGCCGCCGACAGCCTCATCCCGGAAGTGAGCGCAGCCAGTATTATCGCCAAGGTGGCGCGCGACCGTTTTATGGCCGACGCAGCCACGATCTATCCGGGCTATGGCTTCGAAAAGCACGTCGGCTACGGCACTGCCGCGCACATGGCGGCGCTCAAAGCACAGGGTTTGTGCGAGTTGCATCGCCAGACGTTTAAGCCAATCCAAGCTTATATTATATGACTACCTTCGAAATAGGTCGTCGGGCCGAAGCTGTGGCGGCCGATTTTTTACGCCACAAAGGCTGTGACATCGTAGAACAAAATTGGCGGACACGCTGGTGTGAGATCGATGTTATTGCTGTGCGCGCCAACGTCGTGTATTTTTGTGAAGTAAAATATCGCCGTACCAATATTGCCGGCAGCGGGCTGGAATATATCACACCCAAAAAGCTCCAGCAAATGCGTTTTGCCGCGGAAAGCTGGGTGCACGTACACGGCTGGCAAGGCGAATACCAGTTGTGCGCCATCGAAGTCTCCGGAGCTAATCTCCATATTACCGGCGTCGTGAAGGATCTATGAGTGTTTGCTATACTGCTTTTATGAAGTATGTAAAAAACTATTGCCAGGAAACTTTGGAAAAGCCCGAATGGGGGTTTTCAACTTGGTACTTTGAACTGGACGACAACAACTTGCCCGAAAGACAAGTAGTAGTCTACGATCACGGCCCTGTCCAAAAGCACGATCGCACGCACGATGAGTTATCACACATTCCGATAGATATTACAGAAAAGTCAGGTTATACGTTCACGGATATCACTTCTGACGACTTTGAGCAACTCTGGCGGTCTGCCCAGTTCGAGGTCATCGAGTAATTTGCTAAAAGTTGCACACCCCCTCGTTAGTTCTCCTTGAAATACACCTGCACGCCGGCGAGATCTCGCTCTATCCAGGTGATACGGTTTTGCAACTCTTCGATACCCAGGGAAATGTTGCGCTCCAGTGCGGTTTGCGCTTTGAGCGGTTCGAAGAAAGCGCGGTATTCTTCCATGAGTGTGCGTGTGCTAAATGAGCTGGCGGCGTAGCGCGGAAGGGCGTCGTAGGTTTGGTCGCCGCTGAACGTTTTTTCTATCCAGTCCCAGTTATCGCGTAGCCAGCTCCAGGCTAGGGTACGTGTGTAGCGGTTGCGGATCAGATAAGCGAGCCAATAGTCGACAACGTTTTGCCGGACTTTTACGGGGTCTTTTAGGCGGCCGAGGAGCATTTTGGCAACGTCCTCGGAGCGGGTAGCGGTCAGAGCACCCAGAATGTCATCCTTGAGGTTGACATTGTTGGTGTGTTCGTCGATGTCGAGCAAATATTCCACAGCACCAGGTGCGGCGGTGCGAACGGCGACGCCAAAGACGATGCCGCGCAGCTCTGAGGCCACGGCTTGCGGGTTAGTCTTGTAGGCTTCGTAACGCTTGAGTGCCTCGACGGTGATCGCTTCGTCCTCGGCGTAGGCACCCAGGCTAATGACTGTGGCGCGCAGTTTGGTGTCGTCGCTCGATTCGCCAGGTTTTTCGTCCCACCCTAGGCGAGCAAACTCGGTTTCGATGAGGCTGCGAACCAATTTCTTGATTTGAGGCTCGAGGTCGATGTCGCTGTCGATAAAGCGGCGGGCATCACCCAGAATGAGCGAGATGATGTCCCAGACCGATTCGCTGTCTTCGTCGGTGTAGTACTCGAGCAGTTTGAGCGTTTCGGAGAAAGGTTGCATGCCGGCGCGCGAAAGTGACGAACTGTCACTGAGCAGCATTAGACGTTCGGGGATAGTCAATGTCTTGGATTTGACCAGCGTAGCAACGGCGGTAGCATGTTTGGGCTCGGCATATTGCACGATGTAGTGGCCCATAGCACCTTGGTTGAGACGGACGTATTCGTCGGACGGCAATGTTACCTCGGCGGATTGCGTGTCGAGGAGGGTCGGCACGACGGCATCTGAGCCGAGTAGTGGCACTGGCCAGATGCGGGTGGTGTCGGCTTTGGCGGGGTCGAGCAAGAAATGCGTTTGCTTGAGTGCGAGCTGTATGCCGTTTTGCGTGACTTGCACGACGGGATAGCCAGAGCGTGTGATCCATGGATCCATGAAGGCGGCGACATCTTTACCACTGGCCTCGCTCAGCGCTTTCCAGAGGTCGTCGCGACTGGTGTTGCTGTAGGCGTGCGCGATGAAGTAGGCCTTGAGACCCTTACGGAAGTCGTTTTCGCCCAGGTATTGCATGAGCATGCGCAGCAGGCGACCGCCCTTGGCGTACACGATCGACGGGTCAAACAAGCTGGAGATCTCGTCGGGGTGGTGCACGTCGGTTTTCACGGCTTGGACGCCAGCAATACAGTCGCGGCGAAGTGCCGAAAGCCCGTCGTCAGCGATAAAGGTGTTCCAAATGTTCCATCCTGGGAAGAGGGCGTCGACAGCTAAGTATTCCATGACATTGGCAAAGCTTTCGTTGAGCCAGAGGTCATCCCACCATTTCATGGTTACGAGGTCGCCAAACCACTGGTGTGACAACTCATGCGTAATAACGGTTGCAACGCGCTCGCGGCCACTTTGCGAAGTGGTTGCTGGGTCGGCAATCAGGCAGGACTCGCGGTAGGTAATAATTCCCCAGTTTTCCATGGCGCCTACCGAGAAGTCGGGCAGGGCGACGTGGTCGCATTTGACGAGCGGATACGGGACGCCGTAGTAATCGTTAAAAAATTCGATTGCTCGCTTGGCAACGTCGAGGCCAAAATCGAGGGCTTCCAAAGAGTGTGCTTTGGTCGTCCAGACGCGGACATCCGTGCCATCCACGGTTTTAACTTCCTTGCACTGCATGTCGCCGTAGACAAAGGCCAGTAAATAGGTGGACATTTTAGGGGTTATTTCGAAAGTTGTCGCCAACTTGCCATTTTTTTCTGCCTGCGAGGCAGCGGGCATGTTGCTGATGGCGGTTTCACCTTTGGGCGAGAGGAGCGTGAGCTCGAAAGTTGCTTTGGCCTCTGGTTCGTCGATGCACGGAAATGCCAGGCGGGCGTAGTGGCTTTCGAACTGAGTAGCGATTAGCTGCTGTTTCTTGCCGTCGATTTCATAATCGCAGGAGTATACGCCGTTCATGCCTTCTTGGATACTGCCTTCAAACTGCATGGTTACCGTGTAGCTGCCGCCATATAAGAGCGTGTCGGCGTGCAGGCGCACTTCATCAGCTGTTTTTTGGTGATTTATGCGCGCAACCGGGATCTCTTGATCGCCTTTTTTGTCGTGTTTGGTAACGGTGGCCGCTGTTATTTTGAGGTCGTGCTGGTGGAACGTGAGGCGTTGGCTCGGCCGGCCTTTCTTCTTCCCAGTGATGGTCACTGTACCGGTGATACGCTTGCTGTCACGGTCGGGATTAATCTCAAGTTTATAGTGCTCTGGTTGAAAGCCTGCAAACAGGCGGGTGACGTTTTTGATACTCATCTGATTATTCTAGCACGACCCAGGAACAGCCTAGATATTGACTCATTAACAGTTAAATTATATAATATAATTTATGCGTGTTGACTCTTTTGATACGAAGTTGTTGCTCCCCCGCCAAGCCGGTGGTGTAAGCAAGCAAGGTGTAGACCATTATTTATCCCTGCTCCGTAATCCCAATCCTGACAATCCGATAGAACCCGTGCCGCTCGTACCCTTAGACGACACGCCTAACAGTTTGCTCATTATTGCCAACGGACATCATCGGTCCGTAGCTCATTACCTCAGTAGGCTGGCTGTGCCTGGTCGAGTATATGAAACTGACGAAGACATTGCAGGTTGTACGGATGAAATGACGCTGGCTCATTACGAGTCCCTCAATGATTTTAGGGAGAACTACAAAAATGTTCTTTTCCCACTTGTTCAACGAGCTGGTTGTGTAACAATGCGTGCGTATGTCACGGCTTACCGAAACCGTTACACCTCATTTGACTTTACTCAGGTCGTTTGATAAAGTTAAAGGGATTGGTCGGCCGCAGTGGTCGGCTCTTTTTGTATCAACTACCATTAAGTTATACAGCTCCCGTCACAGAGCACTACACCAAACTTCCTAAAAGAAAGGAAACAACATGGACGGAATGGATTTTAAACAACTGGCTGGCGCCATTAAGGCGATCGCCGAAGAGAAAAACCTGCCAGAAGAAACCGTAAAAGAAGTCGTTGAGCAAGCGCTAGCCGCTGCTTACCGCCGCGATTATGGTGAGCGCGAGCAAGAAGTGCGCGTTACCATGAACCTCAACACCGGTGACGTTGACGCGTTTGTCACCAAAGAAGTTGTCGAAGTTGTTGGCGACCCAGCGTACGAGCTGAGCGTGGCCGAAGCGCAGCCAATGCAAAAGAACGCCAAAAAGGGCGACCTCATCGAAGTTCACGAAAAGGTCAACGACTTTGGCCGCGTGGCTGCCCAGACTGCCAAGCAGGTTATTCTGCAGCGTCTGCGCGAAGCAGAGCGCGAAATCGTTATGGCTGAGTACGAAGACAAAATCGGCACGGTTATTAACGCGCTTGTTTCTCGTGTTGAAGGCAACATCGTCCGCGTCGAACTGGGTAAAGCCCAGGGCATTATGCCTCGTAGCGAGCAAATCCAGGGCGAGCGTTACTACCCAGGCCAACGCCTCAAGGTGTACCTAAAGGACGTCGAGCGCGGTTTGCGTGGGCCACAGCTGGTGGTTTCTCGTGGTGCCTCACAATTCGTAGAGTGGCTGTTCCGCAGCGAAGTTCCAGAGATGGAGAGCGGCGCCGTCGAAATCAAGGGCATGAGCCGCGAAGCTGGCGTCCGCACCAAGCTGGCCGTTGCCAGCACTGTGCCCGGCGTCGATCCTGTCGGCACCTTTGTTGGTGGCCACGGTACTCGCGTCAACGCAGTTATGAGCGAAGTCGGCGAGCAAGAAAAAATCGACATTATTGTGTGGAGCGACAAGCCCGTTGAGTATATTACCAACGCGCTCAGCCCGACCAAGGTGGCTAAAGTCGAACTCGACGAAGCTAACAAAAAAGCCCGCGTCATTGTCCCCGAAGACCAGCTCAGCATCGCCATCGGCCGCGGTGGCCAGAATGTCCGTTTGGCAAGTAAACTCACTGGTTACGAACTAGACATTGAAGCCGAAAAGGTTGCTGCCCCAGAGCCAGTTGCGCCAGTTGTTGTCCCCGAAAAGAGCGTGGCCAAGCCGGCTACTGCGCCTAAGCTCAAAAAGAAGAGCGAGCTCGAAAATAGCTTGCTCGAGGCTATCGAAGAACACGGCGAGTAATTTTCTCAGCATCTCGGTGTCTTGGTCAATTGTCTACCAGAGTCGCATAGAACAAAATTAGCACTCTTGACTCGTGAGTGCTAACTCGATATTATAGTTGGTATGAAGCCAGATTCAGCAGATTTTCAAGACTTTTTGAACCACCTCACTAACAACGCGTTGGAGAGCCTCAAGCATGCCGACGCTATTGCGCGCAGTGTGGGCAGTGCTTACGTAGGTACCGAGCATCTGCTGCTGGGTATTTTGGCCCAAGACGGCAGCATGGGCGCCAAAATCCTGGAAGGTGCCGGCGTGACGCTCGACCGCGCTCGCTTGGCCCTTAATTTAACACCAAAGACCATGGTGATGAATGCTGGCGCCAAAGGCTTGAGCGAAACCGCCAAGTTGACGCTCAAAATGGCCTACGACACCGCGCAAGAATTTAACCAAGAATTTTGTGGCACCGAGCACATCCTCGATGCATTGTTGAGCCAAAAGAACGCGCGTGCAACGATGTTGCTTCGCTCCATGAACATCGACGTCGATAATCTGAGCGGCGAGCTGGAGCAATTCCTTAACCGTCAATACGACGACGAAGACAGTGCTTCCGGCGGTAACGATGGCCGTCGCCGTACGGCGAGCCGTACCAAGGGCCGCAAGACTGCCCTAGACTTTTTTGGTACCGACCTTACTGCCGAAGCGCGTGCCGGCAAACTCGATCCTGTTGTTGGCCGCGAACCGCAAATTCGCCGTGTGATTACCATCCTGAACCGCCGTACCAAGAACAACCCTGTGCTCATTGGTGAGCCAGGTGTAGGTAAGACCGCAATCGTCGAAGGCCTTGCCCAGCGCATTATTGCCGAAGATGTGCCAGATAGCTTGCTCGAAAAGCGCGTAGTGATGCTTGATCTCGCCGGTATGATCGCCGGTACCAAGTATCGCGGCGAGTTCGAAGAACGCCTCAAGAAGGTCATGGCCGAACTGGAGCAAGACAAAAAAACGATCGTTTTCATTGACGAATTACACCTGATTGTTGGCGCTGGCGCTGCCGAAGGTGCGATGGATGCGGGCAATATCCTCAAGCCAGCACTTGCACGCGGCAAAATTCAGCTCATTGGCGCAACAACGACTGCCGAATACACCAAACATATAGAGAAGGACGCTGCCCTGGAGCGTCGCTTCCAGCCAGTACAAGTGCCAGAAGCTACGCCGGGCGAAACCTTGGCCATCCTGAAGGGTCTGCGCAAGCATTATGAACAATTTCACGGGGTGACTGTGAGCGATGAAGTGCTCAGCGATATCGTTGCCCTGTCCAAGCGCTACGTCAACGACCGCTTTATGCCAGACAAAGCCATCGACTTGCTTGACGAAACCGCTGCTCATTTGCGCGTTGACCGTGGCAAAACATCGCCGGAAGCTCGCAAACTGCAAAAGGAACTTAAACTGGTCAACACGCGCATCGACGAAGCGGTTGACGAAGAAAATTATCAAAAAGCGGCTGAGTTTAAAACTCGCGCCAGCCAGATCAGCGAACAATTAGAAAAACTGCACGCCAACGAAAAGAGCGTCAAGCGTATCGTAGTGAGCAGCGAAGACGTTGCCGAAGTCGTTGCTCGCATGACCGGTGTGCCGGTCAAGAAGGTGATCCGCGCTGAGGCCAAATACTTGCTCGGCCTCGAGAAAGTGCTATCTAAGTTTGTCATCGGGCAGGCTGAAGCTGTCGAAGCAGTGTCGCGCGCAGTGCGTCGCAACCGTTCCGGCATCTCCAGCGAAAAGCGTCCAATCGGTTCCTTTATCTTCCTTGGCCCAACCGGTGTCGGCAAAACGGAATTAGCTCGGGTGTTGGCTCGTGAATTTTTTGGCAGTGAAGAAGCCTTGGTAAAGATCGACATGAGTGAATTTGGTGAGCACCACAACGTCGCCCGTTTGGTTGGCGCTCCCGCCGGTTACGTTGGCTACGACGAAGGCGGCCAGCTGACCGACAAAATTCGTCGTCGCCCATACAGCCTGGTGCTGTTCGACGAAATCGAAAAAGCTCACCCTGACACCTTCAATATGATGCTTCAGATTTTGGAAGATGGCACGCTCACTGACGCCAAAGGTCGCAAGATAGACTTCACCAACACCATTGTGATCATGACCAGCAACATTGGCGCCGACAAACTCCAAAAAGAGGCCAACTTCGGCTTCCATGCCACCCGCACGGACGCCCTCAAGGACCTCGAAGCCTTGCACGAGCAAAATCGTGACAAGGTTATGGATGACCTCAAAAAGACCATGCGCCCAGAGTTCCTCAACCGTATCGACAAAGTTATCGTGTTCCGCGCTTTGCCCAAGAAAGACGTGTATCGCATTATCGACCTGCAGATTGACGAACTGAGCAAGCGCCTGCAAAAGCATGGCCTCGGCCTGCAAATCAGTACGGCTGCCAAGCAATTCTTGCTGGAAAAAGGCTATGATGCCAAAAATGGTGTCCGGCCCCTACGCCGCCTCATTCAGGACGAACTCGAGGATCACATTGCCACCGAGCTGCTTGCTGAACACTACCAAAAGGGTGACATCATCAGCGTCGGCATAAAATCTGGCAGCCTGACGTACACAACAATTCACGAATAGCCGAACGTTGTCTGGCGTCCAAAAAATCTGCTTGGGGCCACCCTGTACGGCTGATATTATAAGCATATGAAGTTTCTGCGACGGTTGTGGCCACCTGTGGTGCTGGTGTTGTTGGTGGCAACGGGAATTGTACTGTCCGTCGAGCACGACCGCATCATGGACTGGATTGCGCTCAAAGGGTACAAACCGTCCGCGACTATTCAACAGCTTGGCGTCGACGACACTATGACGCCGTATGGCACGCGGTTGTTCTACGTGAACCGACCTGCGATTGAAGACCAAGTGAGCTTTAATAAGCACTGCACTAACACCTCAGACCAGGTTATCGTCCTGGGCTGCTTTACTGGTAACCGGCGCGGCATTTATTTGTATACCGTGACCGACTCACGCTTGGCAGGTATTGAGCAGGTAACGGCTGCTCACGAAATGTTGCACCAGGCCTACGACAGGCTAAGCAAGTCCGAGCAAACGCGCATCAACGGCCTACTTCAGCAATATTACGACGCCCATGCTACTGACGACATCAAGGCGCAATTTGCGAGTTACCAAAAGACCGAGCCCGACCAACTGCTCAACGAGCTCCATTCCGTGCTCGGCACAGAGGTCGCAAATTTGCCCTCTGCGCTGGAGACGTACTACCAGCAATATTTTACTAATCGGCAAAAAGTTGCGCGTTACTACCAACAGTACGAAGCTGAATTTACTCAGCGCCAGCAGCAAATTTCTGACTACGACGATCAACTGACAATCCTCAAGGCCCAGATCGACGTCGAAAAAAACGACCTTACCGACCGCCAAAATGCGATTACTCAGCAGCGCAGTCAGCTTAACGCGTATCTCAGCTCCAACCAGATCAACACATACAACGCCGCAGTGTCTGGCTTTAACAGCCAAATAGACGCCTACCGTCGCGAGCTCGACTCGGCAAATGCATTGATCAAGCGCTATAACGAACTCCTGCAACAGCGCAACGCCATTGCCGTACAAGAGCAGCAATTGCAACAGGCAATCGACAGTCATGTCTCTTCGGCCAGCGCGCAATAAGACGGCGCATGTGGCGTTAATCACTTGCTTGCAATATGTTCGATGGTACGTAACAATAAGCCTATAACGTGGGAGGAAACGCGATGGGTGAATCGTTACTAGTACTTGACAGCGGCGGACGTGGGCATGCTATTACGAGGGCTGTATATGGAGCAAGCGACTTAGACCAAATCTACTGCGCGCCAGGAAATGCGGGTACACACCAAGATCTGATGGGTATGCGTGTCAAAAATCTCAACTTTGGCCCAGGTGACACCCGTGCAATTCTTGATTTTGCCGAAGAACATCGCAGTGGTTTGACCGTTGTCGTCGGCCCCGAAGGCCCCCTTGTTGCCGGCCTAGGCGACCAACTGCGCGAGCGTAAAATCAATACATTCGGGCCAAACGCAAATGCTGCCAAGCTAGAGGGCAGTAAGATTTTTGCGACCGAGTTTATGCAGCGCTACGGTATTCCACACCCTGATTCGTTTGTGACCGATAGCTTGACGTTGGCGCGCGAGCATGCACGCTACCGTCGACCGGAAGATCTGGTGATAAAAGCCGACGGCTTGGCCGGCGGCAAGGGGGTTGTATTGCCTGATACAGCCATAGAACTGGACAATGCGTTGATAGATATGCTCATGTTCGGCGGTTATGATCGGGCTGGCGAAAAGGGAGTTGTGATACAAGAGCGGTTAACGGGTCCAGAATTGTCTGTTTTTGTGGTGAGCGACGGCAAGGGCGGCTATAGCGTTATACCTTATTTTGCTCAAGACCATAAGCGATTAGGCGAGGGCGACACCGGTCCGAATACCGGTGGCATGGGTGCGTACACGCCATTCCCAGCCGAAAAAATTAACGATGATCAGTTGGCAAAGATTGAAGAAATTGCGGCCAAGACGATTGCGGGTATGGAGCAGGACGGGACACCGTACCAGGGTGTCTTGTATATGGGCTTGATGCTTGCAAATGAGCGTAATGGCAGCCCTGTTGTTATAGAGTATAATTGTCGGTTTGGTGACCCTGAGACACAGGTACTGCTGCCAACACTCGCAAGGGCCGGTTTTGATGTCTATGGCATGCTCCGTGATACCGCGCGGGGAAAGGTGCCTGATCTTGGGGCTCCACGATTCGCTGGGAACGCAGCTGTGACAGTTTGTTTGGCGGCTGCCGGGTATCCAGATCCGCATAGAGTAGAGAAGGGTCAAGTGATACGTGGCCTTGATCAGACGTACGACGGCGTTATTATCCACCACGGTAATACGGTCCGCCAAGGAGGCGATACACTGACCACAGGTGGCCGACCTCTCTATGTCACCGGTTTGGACAAAGACGTGCGGGCTGCTGCTAACCGCGCATATACGGCTATTGGAGCGCCTGACGGTGGTGGTGGAATTTGGTTCCCGAATATGCAGGTTCGAAGAGACATCGCAAAATTTGCCCTGGGTCATTAGAGGTGACCTTATATCGGATCTTTCGTTAAGGTACCAAATGATACAATAGGTAAATGGCCAAAGACAAAGTTCGGTATGTGTGCAGTAATTGTGGGGAGGCCAGCAGTAGTTGGGCGGGCAAGTGCCCGCAGTGTGGGGCCTGGAATACGCTGCAAGAGGAACTCGTCGTAAGTAGCGCGCCCGGCCGCGTGAGCAGCAATGGGAAGCCGCTGAGCGCGTCGTCTGTCAGTGGATTAGTCTCGCACGATCAGCAGCGGCTCAAGAGCGGTATTTCCGACGTCGACACTGTGCTGGGCGGCGGGATCGTCATTGGCAGCGTTGTCTTGATCGCAGGGCAACCGGGCATCGGCAAAAGCACGTTGCTGATGCAGTTGGCCGATGCCGTGGCACAAAAGCACAAAGTATTATATATAAGCGGCGAAGAGTCTGGGCATCAGATCGGCTTGCGCGCTGAGCGATTAGGTGTGACCGGCGCTCAGCTGCAATTGGCTACCAGCAATAGTGCGGACGACATCGCGGCTACCATCGCGAGCAATCGGTATGAATTAGTCGTTGTTGACTCTATCCAGACCATTGCCGCCAGCGCGATTTTGTCGGCGGCTGGCAGCGTGGCGCAAATCACCAACAGCACGCAATTATTAATCGCCGCAGCCAAACAATCTTCTACCGCAGTTGTACTTGTCGGGCATGTGACCAAAGAGGGTTCGATTGCTGGGCCGAAGGTATTGGAGCATGTGGTAGACGTGGTGCTGCAGCTAGAGGGCGATCGTTACGGTGGTTTCAAGATACTACGCGCTACGAAGAATCGCTTTGGGCCTACGACCGAAGCCGGCATCTTTGAAATGGACGGTGAAGGCCTGAAGGCCGTAGTGAATCCATCTGCGGCCTTACTGAGCGAGCGGCAAGTGAGCGACGGCTCCGTGGTATTGGCAACGCTAGAGGGTACCCGGCCGTTATTAGTGGAGGTACAGGCCTTGGTTAATAAGACGAGCTACGGCTATCCCAAGCGCGCAGCCAGCGGCATTGACCTCAATCGTGTCAATCTATTGGTAGCCATGCTGGAGCGCCGCACCAAGCTCAACTTGGCCGACCAAGATATTTACATTAACATCGTGGGCGGCATGCGTATTTTGGAACCTGCTGCAGATTTGGCTGTGTGTATGGCGATCGGTTCTGCGGCGAAGGGTTTGCAACTGAAGAGTAACGCTGTAGTATTTGGTGAGGTGGGCCTGTCCGGCGAAGTTCGACACGTGCCATTTATTGAAAAGCGCCTGGCCGAAGCAAAAAAGCTCGGCTTTGATGGCGCCATTGGACCGCTACAAAAAACCGGCAAAAAATCGAACTTTTTATTAGGGGTTGCCGATGTACGCGGCGCCCTCAACCAATTTTTAGAGAAAGAATAAAACAGAACAATGCTAGATGCTATCGAAATTATCCTCCTTATTACCATCGCCTGGTTGTTGGTTGGCAAAAAGTCCGAGCATAATCTGCAGCTTTTTGGTAAACAACACAAACTCATCTTAGATAGTTGTGCGCTCATCGATGGCCGGGTGACCGAGATTGTGCGTGCCGGCTTTGTGGTTAGCGAGCTGGTCATCCCGCAGTTTATTTTGAGTGAGCTACAGCTTTTGGCGGACGGAAACGATTCACACAAACGCGAGCGTGCCCGTTACGGCCTGGACATTGCACACGAGCTGCAAGATAGCGCTCCAATGAAGGTTACGGTTGACCATTCGGTTTTTCCTGAAGTACACGCTACTGACGACAAGCTCGTGGCACTCGCCAAGAAATTGCACGCCCAGCTGTACACGACCGACTATAACCTGTCCAAAGTTGCTGCTGTTGAAGGTGTGCAAGTTCTTAACGTGAACGAATTGGCCCAGGCACTGCGACCAATTGCGCTGCCAGGCGAAGCTTTGGACATCAAAGTGCTCCAAAAAGGCAGTAGCCGCGAGCAAGGCGTGGGTTACCTTGACGACGGCACGATGATCGTTATTGAAGGAGGCGCCCGTTACGTAGGGCGTACCGTGCCAGTAGTTGTAACGCGTATGCACCAGACGGTTGCCGGCAAAATGGTCTTTGGCCAGGTGCGCGAGGCTCGTGAACGCCAGCAAGTGCCCCGTGCGCAACAGACTGCCACGCAGCAGCAAAGGCAGCAGGCGGCGGTCGCCCGTAATACCGAAAAACCTCGCAGCCGCTTACGCGACCGTTTGCGCATAAAATAGCATCGCTAGTCTAGATTGAAAAGAGCGCAGCATGGCTGGCGCTCTTTTTCTACTGTCTATTACGCTTTCAGTGGGCGAGTGGGTCGTTGACTGAGACCGAGGAAGATGTTGCGCTGTACAGCACACTGTCCACCACGGTAGCAGTGACTTTTTGGCCATTGGTTACATCTACGGCCGAGAAGGTATAGCTGTTGGGACTGTCTGCAGTAATCGGGATGCTTTGGATGGTCTGTCCGTCAACAATCAATGCGAGCGTACCTGCTGGAGCAGAGGTGTAAGCACCTCCAGCTAGGGCCGCTGTACCTTGCGTGACCGCTGCGGTAAAGTCGCACTTTGTCGCTGATTCGCATGCGCCTTGGCTCACGCTGACCGCCGGCAAGGTGTCGCTACAATTGTGGACGTCATCGTTATCGGTAGTGGCGTTGGCCGTAATACTGCCTGTCGTGCCATAGAAGATGTCAACTGAGAACAAGTTGGCGCTACCGCCGCCTGTTTGCGTCTTTTTGGCTAAGTCTGGCGTGCAAGATGTTGCAAGCTTGCCGGACACGAGGTCGATCGTCTGAGTGCTTGAGCTGCCCTTGGGCGCGACATACCACGAAGGGAAGAGTTCTTGGCTTGGGCTTGGCTCACGGGAGCCGATACCAATGTGATTGGTAACCACGTAGGCAGATAGCTTTTGCACGTCGTTTGGCTGCACCCAGTTTACTGGTTTAAGCCCAGAGTGCGCCGCTTCCATCATGCCACGAGTCAGAGGCTCGGTGAGAGTTTCCATGGCTGCGCCGTGGGCGGCAGACAAGTTTACATTGCGGTTGTGGTTGCCGACCCAGGAAACAACGGCAAATTGTGTCGACCAGCTGGTCATGAGGCCGTCAAAGCCATTGTTAGTCGTACCGGTCTTGACCGCGAAGTCCCAGCCGTTGTCGCGCTGGAATTTGTAACCAAACGACGGCAGTTGTGTACAGGTTGTTGCAGTACAAGAGCCCGGCAAGTAGCTGGCGTTGGGGTCGGAAGCCATGTTGTTGACGATGTAGGCAGCATCCTGTTTGATGACCTGCGTCGATTTGGGCTGTGTCCATTGGTAAATCGTTTTGTTGTTGGCGTCGGTGACATTGAGAATGTAGGTGCGAGGGATGGCAGCGCCCATGCGGCCGAGCGTTGCAAGCCCGTTGACGTGGTCGTCGAGGTGTAAGAATGCACCGTCGCCAATAGCCGAAGCGCCATAACACTGAGTGGTGGTGGTGAATTCCTCGTCGCTGTAGCAGTTGTAGGTGCTACCGCTAACTGACGGGTTGTCCATCATGGCGGTCGCGGTGCTAATCACTTTGTTAATAGAGGCTACGTGGCCACTGCTGCTGTCATTAGGCACGGCCATGAGCATAGCCTTTACCGCAGGCACATTGCGGGATCCACCAAGTGCGTAGCGCAAGGTGATGGCATCTGGGTAGCGGAAGTCGTAATCCCATAGACAGTTGGCATTTTTGTCTGTCTTAGGAGAACCTTTCTCGGTGCAGGGATAGCCAGGAAGTGGACCCTGAGAGTCGTAGATTACAGAGCCTGCGCCAACGTTATTATTATTGTTGATAAGCGTTGTGTAGTCGTACGGCTTAAAGCTAGAACCAGGAGGAATCGGCACGTTAACCGCGTAGTTTTCCTCGCTCTTGAAGAAGTCGACGCCGCCTACCAAGGCGTAAATTTGGCCACTTGGCACGTTCTCGGCTACGGTTGCTTCTTCGTCTGCTGCACCGCCGGTTAGCTTTGAAATTTTGTCGCGGTTGTTTTGTACAAGCTGCTCGGCAGTCTTTTGCAAGGGCATATCCAGCGTAGTAATGACCTTCCAGCCGCCGCGGTTGACCGTTGCGCTGCCGTAGGTGTTGAACAGTTGCTCTTGGGCGCCTTGCACGAAGTATGGCGCCTGAATGTTGGTGTACAAGGACGGTGCCTGTTCTTTTACGGTGGCGATCACATCCATTTTTTTGGCATCGGCCGCTTGTTTGGCGGTAATCAATTTCTGCTTAACCATTTGGTCGAGGATGTAGTTCATGCGGGCGGTCAGGGAAGCCTCGCTAAATGCGGGCCCATACGGCGAGTAAACGTTGGGTGATTTAGGTATTGCCGCCAGCATGGCGGATTGCGCCAGCGTTAAGTCCTTGGCATCGACGCCAAAGTAGTCTTGGGCAGAGACTTGGACACCGCCATCAACGGGCCCGTAAGGTGCGATGTTGAGATAGCCGGTAAGAATGTCATCTTTGGAGTATTCGCGTTCTAGCTCGACGCCAATAATAACTTCGCGGATTTTGTTAACGATGCTGCGGTCTGCGGTGTAGCCTTCGTTGAGCTTGACAAGCTGCTGGGTAATCGTTGATCCACCCTGGACACCGCCACCGCTACTGAGGGCGTCATGGAGGCCGGCGCGAACAATGCCGCGAATGTCGAAGGCACCGTGGCTGTAAAAGTCTTTGTCCTCGACGGCGACCGTTGCCTTGCGCATGTAGACGCTCATGTTGTCTCCCGTGACTGGCTGGCGTTTCTCGGTCGTGTAGTTTTGCCACAGCACAATTTTGCCGGTGCGGTCGTAATAGGTCGTGCTCCCCGGTAGGTTCGCGCCGCTCACCGAGAAGTCTTTGATGTTAGGCAAGTCTTTACGGAAATAAGCAAAGGTACCGACGATCGCAATAAAGAAGACTACGATCATGATACCCGTGATTTTGAGCGCCATAATGGCGCCGTCTCGGCTAAACCAGTAACGCCAAAGCTGTTTGGGGTGCAGGCGGAAGAGCAGGCGGTGCCAGCGGTCTTTCGGCAGGCTGCTGAGGTATATGGCGCGGCGTTTAGCCTTAGCGTCACGGTGCGCCTTAAATCGCTCGTTGAGACTACGGTGTAACTTTATGGTACTGCCGCTTTTGGTGGTAAACGTATTCTTGTTGGGTCGTCGCCGTGGGGTCGGTTTTCTGTTGTCTATCATCAGTTAGTTCCTGCTCCAAGCCGCCTATTTATATGAGGCATTATAGCAAATAATTCGACAGCGCAAGCCAAAAGCACTCAGCCACCTCCGGTAAATCTCCAGTTTTATACACAGCCTCTCCGTAGTATGATTGATGCAAGGAGAACATATATAATGTCTGATATGACTTTGTCCGAAGAATTACAGTGGCGCGGGATGGTCAAAGACCACACATTTGCCGAGTTAACCTGGCTTGATACGCCACGGACATTCTATCTGGGTTCAGACTGCCAGTCGTCAGACAGTCTCACAATAGGCAACCTTGCTGTGTACATGCTTGCTCGGCAGTTAGTCCTGCACGGTTGGAAGGCGGTGATGTTGGTTGGGGGCGCCACAAGCCTGATTGGCGACCCAGGTGGCAAGGACGAGGAACGTCAGTTAAAGACGCACGAAGAAATTGAGCATAATGTCATCGGCATCAACACCCAGATCAGTAAACTGTTTGCTGGCAATGAATTCGAACCGGTGAATAATTACGATTGGTTCAAAGATCTCGGTTACCTCGAATTTTTGCGCGACGTTGGCAAACACTACAGCATGACCGAACTGGTACAGCGTGACTTTATCTCTACGCGGATGAATGAGGGCGGTAGTGGCATTAGCTACGCCGAGTTTAGCTACAACCTGATCCAGGGCTACGACTACTGGTGGTTGTTTAAAAACAAGGGCGTGGAGCTGCAAATTGGTGGTTCTGACCAATGGGGCAATATGCTTTCCGGTGCGCCGTTGATTCGCAAAAAAGAAGGCAAAGAAGTGCACGCGCTGAGCATGCCGCTGATCATCGACAAAAACACGGGCAAAAAGTTTGGCAAAAGCGAGGCAGGTGCCGTCTGGCTCGACCCGACAAAAACAAGCCCGACGCAGTTTTACCAATTTTGGATTAACTGCGATGATGCGAGCGTCGAAGATTACCTCAAAATTTACACCTTACTGAACAAATCCCAAATCGACCAACTCATGACGCAACACCACGAAAACCCTAAGGAGCGTGCGGCGCAAACCCGTCTAGCCCAAGAGGTGACGAAACTCGTACACGGTGAATCAGAATTGGCCGTAGCTGAGGCGGTAACTCAGGTGCTGGTCGGCAAAAAACCAGTTGCCGAACTCGATGATGCAGCGCTTACAGCCATGCGCAAGGAGCTGGCTAGTGCCCACGCTCGGCCTGGCGCCGAAGTCGCCGACTTGTTGGTCGAAACCGGTCTTGCCACTTCCAAAACCGAGGCCCGCCGTTTTATCCAAGAAAACGCTATCGCCATCAACGGGCAAAAAACACAGAAAGAACAGCTCGAAGAATCCGACTTCCAAAGCGGCCGCCTGCTACTCAGAAAAGGCAAAGCCTTTAAAGACTCGGCCGTTATTGAGCGAAGCTAATTACAGAAGCCGTTAGCGCAAGGCGGCTAAGCCGCGGGCGATCCGTCCGGGGGCTGGCTGCAGCCTGTTCTGCTGATCGGCTGCCCTTAAGCCTTCGCGGGTAACCCTGCCAAGCTCTTCCTGTAGCATATATGGGCGGGTGGCAAAGGGGTCGAGGTGGCGATTGTAGGATTGCCGGACTTCGGGCATGTCGAGCAACGTTAATGCTGCGCTCCCAGCTCCGCGTAGAAGGCGCTTAGCAAAGGCTTCTGCTACGCAGTGCACATTAAACGGAGATGTTGCTTCTGGCGACGACGATGCACAGTGATCGGCAACAAATTCTCTAGAGTTGTCTAAGTAAGGTGCCGATTCTGCTTTGATCTGTTGCCGTGCGTACGATGGCTCATCGAGTGCATCTGCAAGGAATCGCCGGCTTACATCAAAAGCCAGTGTCGCGCCATCTATCCCGGCTACAGCGCTCAGTGCACTCAGGGCGGGGGTAAGGTTGGGATGCAGCCGCGTAAACGCACTGAAGATGTCGACAATAGAAGTGCACACAGATGTCTCAAAATTTGCCACATGGGGCGGTTGAGCTAAGAAATGCCCTGTTATACGTTCTTCGACCGGTAGCATGTCGGCTGCTTCTGCTGACACAAGTGGTCGGCCTTGAGCAAGTCTATTCAGGGCTGTTGCAGATAGCCCTACGTACAAGTATTGAGTAGGCGAGAAGGTTGATTCAAGCCGGTATGCAGGAGCTCCGCCCAGAACTGTGGCTTTGACCATCTTGTCTAGTGGTTGGCCGCCGCGTTCATCCGAGCTGCTAAATCTAGTGCCTTCGAACTCGGCAGCGATTTGGCTGTAGCTGTCACGAAGAAGTTCTATACCAGTTCGCGTGGGCATGGCTACATCTGCGGCAGTTGCGCCGCCAAAATTCATTGGGCACCGCCCTGCTATTTGACCGATCTCTGAAGAAGACATACACCTATAATAGCATATTTAGCAGTATTTTTCAAGCATTACCAGTTAGGGAAGTGTCAGTCGTGTGCCCTCAAGTGGCGTGGGGAAGGGGCCGCACAGTAAATTGTTTTTGAATGAAGCCTCCCCCCGTGATGCGAGCGGGCTGATGCTCCCCGCGCCGCCCACGATATGTTAGAAAGAATTGATCAACCGGCTCATCGCATTCGCACACTGGCAAGTTTGGGCGTACATTATCGTGACGCTGCTCAGGCTGCATAGCGTTGTTGCTCGGTAGAAGAGCGGCTACACATGATATACTATGCAGCATATGAAAGACGAACCTAAAAAAGTCGTGCCGCAAAAAAAGCAGGCCGACCAATACAACGACCCCAATCATAACTACTTAAAATACTGGGAAGGGCGTGACTACGAGAACGACTCCGAGGAAATGGCGATCAAGCGTTTGCTTGCTGGTAAGCACTTTAAAAACGCCGTAGACGTGGGCGGCGGCTTTGGCCGTTTGTGCCTGTTGCTCGAGAGATACGCCGACAAAGTCACGTTGGCCGAGCCAAGCCAGCAGCAGCTCGAGCTTGCCAAAGTGTTTCTCAAAGACCACCCTGAAATCGACCGCAAGCTGCTCCAGGCCGAAGACCTCAAGTTTCCAACTGGTAGCATGGATCTGTTGACCATGATTCGCGTCATGCACCACTTGCCAGATCCGTCGCCAGAGTTTGCCGAGATCTCCCGCGTACTGGCTGACGACGGCTACGCCATCATTGAAGTCGCTAACTACACGCACGCCCGCAATCGCCTCAAGTATATGCTGAAGGGCAAAAAGTTGCCCACCGAACCCGTCGACATTCGCTCCAAAGCGCACAAAACCAAAGACGAAATCCCATTCGTCAACCACAACCCACAAACCGTGATCAAGCAGCTGGCGCACGCCGGCCTTAGGGTAGACCGCATCTTATCTGTTTCCAACCTCCGCAGCCAGGGGCTCAAGAGAATCATGCCTAAGCGCGTGATGTTGGCTATTGAGGGCATATTGCAACCAACACTAGCCAGTAGCTTTTTCGGTCCGAGCGTTTTCTTCCTTGTCAAAAAAGCGTAGCGTACCGACTATAATTGCAAGAGTAAGCTATAAATGTTATTATAGTTTTTATATGTCGGCTAATCGCGCTGAAGTCATACCCTTTACCGGTCCTGGCCTTGATAAAATCATTGCCCATTTGGCGCAATTTGGTTCAGCCGGCGAAATCATTGCTGGCAGCTCCTGCGGTGACCGCCCTATGATCTATCGCTTCACTCAGAAACCCCCTCGTGTGGAGCAAATAGACTGCACGCTGCGGCCAAGAGTGTCTGCTACTCTTGCGGTGGCGCAGCTTGACCCTGAAGATGGCCTACCTTTTATGACACAGGATCGTTACACAGGCGAGTTGCCCGACGACCCAGCTGCAGTGTATCAAGCCGTTGTAATTGACGGACCACAGCGGAGTAGACCCCCGGAAGAGCTTGCAGCTCACGAGGCATACTTTGCCCACCTCGCACGCAATGTGCAAAGCTTCGTTCCAAACCAAGCAGCCTAAGTTATACTGGTGGTGATGCAAATCACTGATGTAAAAGGGGTAGGGCCGGAGTTGGCCAAAAAGTTTGCCGTGTTGGGTGTGCACACGGTGGACGACTTGGTGGAGAATTTTCCGCGCCGATACGAGGATTATTCGGTTATTACGCCGATCGGTAAGCTACGGCCTGGCCCGGTAACGATCCAGGCCGTGATCAAGCAGGCTAGTGGTCGCTATGTTCGCCGCGGCATGCACATTACCGAGGCGGTCGCCTCTGACGACAGCGGCAGTGTGCGTTCGGTGTGGTTTAATCAACCGTACCGCGCAGCTGCTTTTAAACCTGGCCAGGAATATTTTATTTCTGGCTTGTACGAATTAAGTCACCAGCGCTTTGCTGTTATGAACCCCAGCGCCGAGCTCGTCAGCGAGTTCCCAGTGAGCACGGCCCGCATTGTGCCTGTGTACCGCGAGACCAAAGGCCTGACCAGCAAACAAATCCGCAAAGTGGTGCGCGAAGCTGTGCCGTACATGCGTACCGCAGGCGAGTCGTTGCCAACCTGGCTCACCAAACAAGAAAAACTCATTCCTCGGGCTCAGGCACTCCAAACCATGCATTTCCCAGCGGATAACATTGCGTTGGAGGCTGCCAAACTGCGCCTCGGCTTTGAGGAAGTGTTTGAGTTGAGTCTGGCCGCACTGCTCAATAAATATGAGTTGCTGCAGGATACGGCGCTGGCGGTCCCGTTTGATGAAAAACTCGCCAAGCAATTTGTTGGTCACTTGCCATTCCAACTCACTGACGCCCAGCGCAAAGTCATCTGGCAGATCTTTAAGGATATGCAAAAAACTCAGCCGATGAACCGATTGGTGGAAGGGGATGTGGGCTCCGGCAAAACTGTGGTGGCGGCCATGGCGGCTGTGATGGCCATGGCTGAAGGGTATCAGGTTGCTTTGATGGCGCCGACCGAACTTTTGGCTCGTCAGCACGCTGAAACCTTATACAAGCTATTTGAACCGCTCGGCCTGCACGACAAAGTTGCGCTGTTAGTTGGCGGTATGAAGCCCAAAGAAAAAGAGGTAGCCCGCGCGCACATCGCCAGCGGCCACGCCCAATTTATCGTGGGCACTCACGCGCTGATTCAGGAAACCGTGGGTATGCAAAAACTTGGCTTGGTGGTCGTCGACGAACAGCACCGCTTTGGCGTTGAACAGCGCAAAAAGCTGATGGCCAAAGCTGGCCATATGCCACACATGCTCAGTCTCACCGCAACGCCAATCCCGCGCACGCTGGCGCTTACACTGTATGGCGAGCTGGACGTTTCAATTCTTGACGCCAAGCCGCCTGGCCGCCAGCCGATCATCACAGAAATCTGTTCACCCAATTCGCGCGCGGTGCTTAATGCCGACATCGAAAAGGAGCTGCAAGCCGGCCGGCAAATGTTTGTCGTTTGTCCGATTATAACTGAGTCCACGCTTAGCAAGGCCAACTCAGCCGAAAAAATATATGAGCAATTTAGCAAAAAGGACTTCAAAAAGTGGCGCGTTGGCCTGTTGCACGGCAAAATGAAGGCCGCCGAAAAAAATGATATTATGGCCGATTTTGTGGCGCATAAGATTGATATCTTGGTGAGCACCACCGTAATTGAAGTCGGCGTCGACGTCCCGAACGCCAGCATTATGCTCATCGAAGCCGCCGAGCGCTTTGGCCTAGCGCAGATCCACCAGCTCCGTGGCCGCGTTGGCAGGGGTGGGCACAAAGGTTTTTGCTATCTGATGATGAGCGATTCTAAGGCGCCGCCAAAGCGGCTGGAAGCGCTGGTGCGCAGCAGTGACGGCTTTAAATTAGCCGAATTAGATCTTGAGCTGCGGGGCCCTGGCGCTATCTACGGAACCATGCAACACGGCGAGCTAGACTTGCGCGTTGCCAAGCTCACCGACGTCCATTTAATTGCCGGTGCGCGCCACGCCGCGGCAAAATTCATCGAAAAAGCCGAAAATTTGCTACAATATCCTCAGTTGCATGCGCGCGTCGCCAGGTTACGTGCGGTTACCAATTTAAACTAAAACTTCCTAATATTTATGTACGCATTCGTCTTTCGTGCCCACCAAAAAATTGACCGCGTGGCTCTGCGCCATCTAACGCGGCTCACAAAACGCACCAAGACGTTTCCGCATATTGCCCAAATTTTACACTTTGAAGGCAACAACGGCCCGGATGCACCCAAGTTTAAACGGACCGCTGGCGAACAACCATGGCACTTTATCGATCCATTCGACGAAGCCGACACGAGCTTACACGGAGTTATCGGCGACCATTACGATGCGTTGGTGACAGCGCTACAGACCAAAAATACTGAACGGGCTAGCTTTGAAGCCGCCTGGCTGGCACATGCCTTGGTCGACGGCCTGACGCCACCGCATCACTATCCGTACGAGTCTGAATTGGAGCTCCTGCGCGGGAAAGACCGCCATAGCCGTTCGTCGGTGTTGGGCCGCGGGTTTGTGAAGGGTGAAAACAAGCGCGAGACACTTAAACGTAGCTTTAAAATGCTTGGCCCGAAGGGGCTACTCACCACGCATACTGCGTTTGAAGCCGGGGCTTACATGATTTTGGCGCCGTCGCGTATTCGCAAAGGTATGCCAACACCGAGTGATATGGCCGAACTCCGCGAGTTAGGCCTCATCGGCTATTTCCGCAGGCAGGCGCGCGAGGTTGGCGCTCTAGGCATGTTCGACTCCTTTATCGAAAACGGCTGGACGCCAAAACTCGCCCGGCAAGTCCGCCAACAGCTTGCTCCACGTATGACAAAAATCGTAACGCTCGCCTGGTATGCGGCCATGGTCGACGCCGGAATGGTCAAGCTAAAACAATCATGAGAGTCATCGCTGGCCGGCTGGGTGGCCGCCTTTTTGATTCGCCCCACAACAATCGCACGCACCCAATGAGCGACAAAATGCGCGGCGCGCTGTTTAATATTCTGGGCGACATCGCTGGCCTAACTGTGCTTGATCCGTTTGCAGGCACTGGTGCCTTGAGTTTTGAGGCAATAAGCCGCGGTGCAGCCTCGGCAACGGCAGTTGAGATTGACCCCAGCGCACAGGCAGTGATCGTCCAAAACATCCACGCCTTGGACCTTGGCAAAGAAGTCCGACTCGCCAAAGGCACGGCCACCGCCTGGCTACGCGCCAACCAGCAAGCGCAGTTTGACCTTATCTTGTGCGATCCGCCATACAAAGACGTGCAGGAGCCATTGCTGGTGCGCCTGACACGCGCACTCAAAGTTGGCGGTATTTATGTCGTCTCCTGGCCCGGGCATTTTGAGCCAGCGGATTTTCCTGGTTTACTCCAAGTAGAACAGCGCAGTTACGGGGACGCACAGCTGGTTTTTTACCGGAAACTCTAGTAAAATAACGGTTGTTCTCTGGGGATGTGGTGAAATGGTAGACACGCTAGCCTTAGGAGCTAGTGCCGCAAGGCGTGAAGGTTCAAGTCCTTTCATCCCCACCAGTGATTTCCAAGCGTCCAATTCGACAGAAAGACCACGCCGTGGTCTTCTGGGTTCAAGTCCTTTCATCCCCACCAAATAGATTTTAAAAAGCCTACAGTCATATTCTGTAGGCTTTTTAGTAAGAAAAGTTTAGTGTACATGACTTCCATAAAATTGATGATAGTAGTACTAAATGTTATAATAAATACAATTATGGTAACTATTGAAATTCAACCGAGTGTAGTGCAATTTGCCGACCGTCATTTTGAGCGATTTGTGGAGTGGGGAAAACAACTCTTATCTCGAGAGGTGGTTGCGGTGGTTACAGGCCCCGGGCAGGGAAACGTGCTAGGGGGTAAAAGACTAGCTGGTCACTATATCGGGAGTATTCACCGTAGTGCACGCCAAGAAGATGTAGAACGATTCGGGCGCTTTGGGTTTACCGAACCTGAATACCGCGAGGGATTATGGGTTGTCATGCCTTCACAGTATGATGCAAAGCAACAGGAAATACCGCCTCAAAGAGGCCATGCCTTCGTCTGTTGGACTGGTGACGGTTGGAAAGTTGTACGCAGCAATAATGACAAGCCATTACAGGGTGAGACGACTAGCTGGGCTGCTCCATCGACAGAGCTTGGCGCCACGGAACAAAATGCCTTACGACGTGTGGTCGAGGAAAGCGAGGTTATGCTCGACGCCGCAATTGCGCTTGGTGCAGATTCTAGAAGATATTGGGAGCTCGATAAAGAACTTGCAAGACGTGCGGTTGGCGGCAACGAAGCTGCGATCAACATCTTAACAGAGCCGTGGCAAAAGCGTCACAAGCTTAGCCACCGTCTACAACCTTCAGTGCACCAATTGGCCAATAATGGCCCTGCTTTGAGTCGGGCATTGGCCGGTGCGGACGCAAGAGACTCAACGGACCCACTATTCTCTATTCCGTTGCTGCTGACCCCTTTGCTATCGAGCCAGAACGTATGCATTTGCTAGAGGGGACACTGTTGCCTCCATTCCCACAGGAATGGTCAATCTTTGATATTCCACGCCCTGCGTAAACCTAAATGTTGCATTTGTTATCGTCGCCGAGTCCTTGGTGAAACTCATCAAAGAGCTTTTGTTTAGCTTGACATGAAGTTTAGGAATGTATATACATGAAGAGGACTGCAAGATGATAGTAACTCGTTCGGTGCAAAAATGGGGAAATGGCAAAGCGGTACGCCTGCCGCAGGATGTGCTGCGGGCCGCGCATATTGAGGTAGATCAGCTGCTGAGCATTACGCTTGATGGTAAGTCCATCGTCCTTACGCCGATCGATGAGCCAGTTAAAACAACACTGGACTCTATCCTAAAAGACGTGACACCGGATAAAGTGAGCGGTGAAGTCGATTGGGGTGAAGATGCTGGCCTAGAGCGTTATGAGTGAATCATCGAAAAGACAGGACTTGCCATAATCTGTCCGATTACGAGTAAAGTAAAGAACCTGCCCCTTGAAATCAGAATAAAAGACGGCGCAATAGACGGCGCTGTGTTGCCTATGCACGTAAGAAGTGTTGATATCGCTCATAGGCATGCGACGTACATTCAGAAGGCCAAGTTGAGAATTCTGAATCAGACAGCGCAATATGTTGGTCTTATGATCGGGCAATAGTAATACTATGCCGAACAGCCTATAAACGTGAGCAATATCGTGGTAACTTGCAACTATAAATGTTAAACTTATATTAAATGGCGTGCGTGGGCGCGGTACTTAATAAGGTGTATGTGGGAGCAAGCGGTGGCGAAACAAAAAACGGTTACAGAAAAACCTAAAAAACAAGTTGTAGTAGGCTCGCCCTACGGTGCCAAGACACTATTTGGGCCACAAGGGCAGCGTCTCATTCCAACGATTACACAAGAGATGTGCGGTAGTACTGGCTTATCTGCCTGCATGGTCTATATGCCGCCCGGCCGCATTGCCCGGCCGCATTTGCATGCTAAGAATGACATCATCGTGATCGTGATAGAGGGCTATTCCGCGAGCTTGATTGGTCCGGAGCTCACACCGGTCTTTCATGGTCCAGGTGAGTTTATCTTTATCCCAGAAGGCGTGATGCACGTGGCCGTTAACCTCAGTACCAAAGAGCGCTTAATCGCCATCGAGGTGCGCACTGACCCCAAGTTTAACGAAGATGTGATCCTAGTGCCGGAGCACGACGAAAAGACCAAAAAGGTGGTGGCCGAGCTGCATAAGAAATATGCGGCTGGCAAGCTCGAATTGCCGACGCACTGGGACACGTCTAACATTGGCCCGTTCCAGTTTGCTGACGTTGCCGAAACAGATTTGCTGTAGTTGGCCCAGGTGCGTGAGCTGGCCTACTACTGAGCCAGCGTTGCCGCAAGGCGACGGATACCTTCGCGGTTGTCGCCTGGCGAGCTGCTGGCGAAGTTGAGGCGAGCGGTGTTGTGTGGCGCTTCGTTGCCGGGCGCGTACGCAGTGCTGCCAGGGACAAATCCCACGCCATTGGCCAGGGCTGGCTTAAAGTAATCGTCGAGATTAACTGTTTCTGGTGCGGTAAACCATACAAACATGCCGCCAGCCGGCTTTGTCCAGCTGTAGCCGGAACCTTCAGGAAAAGCCAATGTTAGCGCACCAAGCATCGCATCTCGGCGCCTGCGGTACTCATCGCGGAGCTCTGTTAGTCGCGAGGCAACCAGTTCGGGGCTGCCGAGGAAGCACGTCGCTGCTGCTGCGTCGAGCGGTGAAGTGACCATTTGGTTGTTGAAGTGTATCCGGCGGGTGGCGTCCAGGACGTGCTTGGGCCCAATCAAACAGCCAATGCGGCCTGCGGGAAAGGTAATTTTGGAAAGCGACGTAGCATGCAATACATAATCAGGCGCTAACGACTGCAACGTAGGCAATGCTTCGCCGTCGTAGCGCAGTTCGCGATAGGCGCCGTCTTCGACAATGGCAACACCATATTTTTGCGCCAGCTTTGCAATTGCTTTGCGGGCTTCCAGTGGCATAACCGCGCCCGTAGGGTTTTGGAAGTCGGGCATTAGAGCGATGAGTTTGGGTCTGTATTTTTTGAACGCTTCCTCGACAGTTTTGGGCGTTACGCCGCTCTCGCCGTCAGAAGCAATCTGGACCACCCTGCAACCCGCTTGCTGCAACACACTCAGCGTCCCGGTAAAGCCCGGAGCTTCGGCTAACACCGTGTCGCCGTGGTTGGTTATCGCACTGACACCCAGGGTGATGGCGTTCATGCCGCCGCTGGTTAGTTGGAGGTCGGTGACGTCGTCAAACGAGATGCCGCGGGCACCGAAAAATTCGCGCGCAGTAGGTTCAAAGTCGGTAAAACGGTAATTTAACCGAGGTGCGCCGTATTTTTGTTTTGCCATGTCGTGCAGTTCCGCCTCAAATTCCGGACGGAGCATTTTGTTGTCTGGCGCGCCAACAGCGAGGGAGATAAATGCCTCACCTCCTGGAATTGCTGCCATTTCGGCAGCTCGCGCGCCCATCTGGTGGAACAATTCGTTCAGCGCATCAACTGGTGCGCCTTTTGCGTATTCGGATAGTTCTATGCTCATGTGTGTGTCCCTCTGTTTGGAGTTAGTTATCTCAGGTTCGGTATATGTCACTCGCGTGCCATGCACTGGTGAGGTCAACGGGCCGCGGATACATTTGCCCGATGCATCATAGCGATACGCCTCCGATGTGCCGTCGAAATGGTCGCCGTGCACAGCGAACTTAAAGTATATCTCACCTTTGCCTATGTATGTACCGGCTTTGCGATCGGCCTTAAACTCGACAAACTTGCCAGCAATATGTACTAGCTCGTCAGAAAATTCGGTCACGTGCCATACGCCATGTCCGCTGCTGTCACTTTCGGCCTGGTTGCCTTCGTGCGGGTTGGACTGCTGCATAACTCCATCAGAAGTAAACGTCATGACATGCCAAGGGAACGGTGCGTCCGGGGCGTGCACTTCCCATACACCGACGATTATATCAACGTCACTCATCAGTCTCGATCACGGGTGATGCGATGCGTGAAGCCAAGAAGCGTCGCCGCCCGACAAGCATAATTGCCAAAAGGCCGAGCGACAGGGTGGCATAGATGGGGTAACCAATAGACGTTACCGTTACCACACCGGTGGGGATGATTGCGGCAACGGTTACGACGCCCCCAACGCCAACCAATGCATACGTGACAGCCGTTTCTTCTTGCGGCGCATCCCAGGCGTGTTTGAGAGTAGGCACCAGCCCGACAAAGTCTATGGCGATCGCCACCCACACACCGATGGCCGGATTCTTGAGGAGGAGCCAAAGTGCGAGCCCTACGATGACGCCAGTTTGGCATGCTATGTCCAATTTGGTAAAACTTCGGTCTCCATATCGAAGGCCAGCAACAACGACAGCGGCTGTACAGAGTGCACCGAGCAGGGCAAATATGCCGCTCACCAGCTGGCCGTCGCTAAATGCTGCCGCGGAGGCTAAGGATGTAAGCAGCGCCCAAGTGAGCCAGGTTACAATTCGCGGTTTTGTCTGGTGCTTGATAGTGGCAATAATATAGGGAACCGTGCCGCTTGCGGCCACGATGCTGCCAATCATGGCAAGGATAAAGTACATGTTTTTATTATGACATTTGTTCAGGTGCGAACAAAGCCAAAACCAAACTTTACGCACAAGGTGGTATGCTAATGGTAATGAGCACGCACCACGTCATTTACGTACCGGGGTTGGGTGACGCCAAAGCGCACGGGCAAGAATCCCTTACCAAGCTGTGGCGGGTATTTGGCGTACGTGGGCACTATGTACCAATGCGCTGGGCGGAAGGCAAGGCGTTTGGGCCAAAATTGCAGCGTCTGCTCGATAAAATCGACGAGCTAGCCAAGGATGGTGACGAAGTCTCACTTATTGGCACAAGTGCGGGTGTAAGTGCGGTGCTTATTGCTTTCGCCCAAAGAAAAAGTAAAATTAGTGGCGTGGCTTGCATTTGTGGCAAGATTAATAATATTGACGCGGTAAATCCTTCATATTACCGTGTAAACCCGGCGTTTAAGCCAGCTTTGGCCGAGCTGCAAGAGGTGTTACCGACATTGTCGCCACTCGACCGCTACCGCGTTATGTCCATCCACCCGCTTTTTGACGACGTTGTGCCAGTCGCCGACACCACCATCCGCGGTGCTCGGGAAAAGGCCATCTGGACACGCGGCCATGCGTTCAGTATATTCGTAGCCCTCACCTTGTTTATGCCAAGTATCATGAGATTTTTAAAGCATCAAACCGCCGTGCTCCATAAAGAACCAGAAGCATAGCTTAGCAAGAGTTTGATACAATCAAGGTAAAGAGGAATTTAGAGATGGCATTATCGACACAACCTTACAAAGGTGCACGTGATTTTTATCCCGAAGACAAGCGTTTACAAAAGTATATGTTTGCAGCCATGCGCACTGTCTGCGAGCGCTTTGGCTACGAAGAATACGACGCACCAATCCTGGAGTCTTTGGACCTCTATTTGGCCAAGACAGGTGAAGAAATAGTGAACGAACAGACGTACACCTTCGAAGACCGTGGCGGCCGCAAAGTCGTGATTCGTCCGGAAATGACACCAACCGTCAGCCGCATGGTTGCCGCCAAGCGCCAAGAGTTGGCATACCCCGTGCGTTGGTACAGTATCCCCAATTTGTGGCGCTACGAACGTCCGCAGCGCGGGCGTTTGCGCGAGCACTGGCAGCTCAACGTCGATATTTTTGGCGTGGATAATTTACGCGCTGAGGCGGAGGTCATCCAGATCGCCGACGGCATCCTCAAGGCAGTGGGCGCAACGCACGACATGTACAGCATCAAGATTAACAGCCGCAAACTGATGGACTTTATCTTTAGGGATTACCTGCACATGGACGGCGTGCAATCGCACACTATTGCCAAGCTTATCGATCGCATGCACAAGATGCCGCACGAAGCGTTTGTGGCCGAAGCCGACGCGATCTTTATGCCTACTCAACGCGATGAAGGCGCCAGCATCAAGTTGCTCGGCCTGCTCAAGACCAAACTCATCGAGCACCTCCCGGAGGCCATCCGCCACTGCACACCCGCGATGGAACTCCAAGAATTGCTGCACACCTTGCACGACGCCAATCTCACCAACGTTCACTTCGACATGACCATTATGCGCGGCTTTGACTACTACACTGACATCGTGTTTGAAGTGTTTGATGAAAACCCCGACAACAACCGTTCTATGGCAGGCGGAGGACGTTATGACGGTCTCGTAGGCCTCTTTGGTGTCGAGCCAGTGCCGACTGTAGGATGGGCAATGGGTGACGTCACCCTGCAAAACTTTATCGAAGGTCACGAGCTGATGCCCGCAATCCACCCCGAAACCGACGTCTATGTGATTCTGATTGGCGACGTCTACAAAGAGGCCCAGAAAATTATCGCCGAAATGCGTGACATGGGCGTTAACGTCGCCGTTGATATATCTGGCGCAAAAATGGACAAGCAAATCAAAACCGCCTCCAAAAAAGGTATCCGCTACGCGATGTTTATCGGCGAAAAAGACCTCAAGGAAGAGTCGTTTGAGATCAAGATCCTGGCAACCGGTGAGGCACGGCGCTACAGCCTCGGCCGCCTGGTGAGTATTATTAAAGATTACCGCCAAGACTCGTAACGGGCCTAGAGAAGATGGGGCTAAGCAGAACTCTTGCAGAGGTACGTAACTCGGGTGGCAGTGAACACATGCGAAATGCCTATGCAATCAGCCACTGGGTAGGCCAGCGGGTGACTGCGCTCGAGCTTGCCGGCACGCCGTATGTGTTACCCGGTCAACGAGCTGCTATAGCACCATTGCGCGGCCGCACATTCAGCACACTTGAGGATACGCAGAAGCTGTGCATAATCTCGGCAATGGAAGGACAAACTAGCGTCGAGTTGGCTGCCCAAGAGCACGCAGGGGCCTCAGCCGTTAGAGATTGGCGCAAAGCTACCTGCCAGCATTTTAGGGGACTGGCTTTTTCGGCTGTGATTCGTCACCTGCTCGAAACTAAGCAAGTGCCACTCACGATGGAACCTAATGCCGAGCTAGTGGGTGAGCTACCCTTCGCCGGTTTGCTGTACTACGACTTGCATACCCGTGGAATGACTTCCGGACAAGTAATTGGTCTTTATGGCAACTCGAAGCCTGAAGCACAAAGTAGGCATCTGAACCGCCTGCTGACCGATGCCGGATACCCGACAAGATCGGTTTATCAGGGCTTGACCACGTTGTTCCGGATCGGCGGGTTTAAACCCCTGGCCTATGGGTCGCTGCTTGGCTCACTCGATGAGCTTGGCCCTGCGCGGGCGGCGGAGGTACGTGGGATTCCTCACGTACGATAACCTATGTTACCTCCATCCAAGACATTCAGACCAGAAGCCGGGCAGCAGATAAGAGATGCGTACAATGAAAGTCCGCAGCTGGGTCAATTGGTGACTGCGCGGGTTGTGTACGGCACTCCGCATATGTTGTCCAGCGAAGCGCGGGCGATGGATGGCGACCCACGCTTTGGTGAGCTTTCGCACACCATTCGAAAAGAAATTATTGCGGCTGCTCAGGGTGCGACGATTACTAGGCGGGCTGTCGAACTTTCAAAGCACCCACATGCGATCGAGAAGCGCCGCCTAGTCGCCCGTGCAGCATTTGACGGTATGTCGTTCGTGCGGCTCATTCGCCATCTGGCAGAGGTGCATGCATTTGAACTGCCAGTAGAGGCTCGCTTGCAGTCTCGCTATATAGGCGGTCATGCAGCCATGCTGGAGAATATGCCGCCGCTCGGGCTGGCCTCGTACGATTTACTTAGTCGAGACATGAACTCCGCTGACATTGATCGACTACTCTTTCCTGACCAGCCGAACGGTGCAGTCAAAGCACGGCTTGCGGTAGCGACCAATCTGCAACAGCACTTTGAGCGCCCCTGCACTCCTGCGCACGGTGTTGCTATGCTGTATGGCGTAAAAGCATGGAAGCCGATTGCTTTCGCAGATCAACTAGCCCAGCAAGAGATTACCAGCCACGCCTGGAGCCCCAAGACACTCTTATGGCCCAAAGTGGACGACGCGGTACTGCACAGAGTTAGTAAAAGGCGCAGAATATACTTTTGACCGGCTACTATGACTATTTAGTTTGTATAGAAATTTGCAGAAAAAGTTTTTCCTGGTCTAATTTTAGTCTTATACTTGCTGCATGTCTGAAACAACGGGTAAAGAGGTACATACGCCAGGCTATTTAGACGACGTCGAGCGTCTTATTGGTTTGCGATTTCGAATTGGCGAGGATGGGGTACCGCTCACCTTAGCGGACGCTGGCGAACTGAGTGGCGATACACGCAACGCATATGCGGGCGTATATGCTGGCGGGTTGCGGCTGCTACTAGAGGCGAGGCGTAGATTTGGGCTGACGCCAGAAGATCCGCTCCCAGCGGAACGCGCCCAATGGAATGAGTTTCGTGAGATACATGCCGAAGCAATAGGTGAACTGCGCGCTCGCGTTGCAGACCTTGCGCCGGTGTTGAGCTCAGCGCCAGAAGGGCTAGTAACGGCAACGACCCTGCGCGCCGAGTGTCGTCTTGGTAGGATGGCCATGGCTAAGATAATGAGCCAGCTCGATCCTGTGCTGGTCACCTTTAAGCGTGCAGGTCGATCGATCGCCCCCCACAGCGACAACTACCTTGCACGTTCCGACGCCGACCAAGTGCGCGCCATCGCGCGCGCCATTGAAGTGCCTGACGCCAAGGCTGACGACGTATCGGCACGCTCGCTGATCGGCAGATTTCGCACGTCAAGTGGCGGGCTGGCTTCGGCATTAGAGGCGACGGGCATTGTCTTGCAAGAAAAGCAAAGCGGCCCAACGCGCAAACGAACACTGGTGGCATCTCCTGCAGAAGTTGCCAAGCTTGAAAACTATTTCGCGACCATTGACGACCTGACCGGCCTGCAGGCCGTGAACGAGATTGCCGAATTGGCTAACGTGTCCGCGGACGCGGTTGGCAAACAGATCGCCTGGCACGGCTTTGATGCGCATTCTGTATACAAGCGTCAACGCATACGTGATGGTGACAGCGCATATCTGCCGGAAGACCTCGCGAAGATAATTCTCCACGAGCTTCAAATCATCGTGCCCGACGGATATCTCACGCTTGGCGAATATGCGTATCTCAGAGACGTTGATTATGCTGCTGTGCACTATGTGGTTAAAAAGCACAAGCTTCCTGTCCACACCTATGCCGTCCGCGACCATGCTATTTCTTACCTGGACGGCGCAACGATGTTTGCACTCAATAAATTAGTAAAACCGTATCCACTGGCACCGGCAGACTGGAAGACAATGCCCCAAATTGAAGCGTTGGTTGATGCATCGAGCAACGGGATTAGCAGGTATCTGCCCGATTTCCCTGACTCCGTACAAAAAATGAAGCCACATGACGGGGTAGGTAGGGCCGTGGAACACTATTCTCCGGATTTTGTCGCCTTTATTGAGGGCAAGATAAAACCCAAACAAACTGTCCAGCCGCAAGGCCGCACCAGCCATTTGGACCTTATAGAGCAGACAGGCATGACCTCCAGCGGACTAACGGCCGCTCTAAGGCGTGCCGGCGTAACGGTGATTGAGGGCCGCACGCCAGCAGGTGCTCCAGCCAAGTACTACGCCGACGAAGAGATCGCCACAGCTCTCGCTTCGCCGAACTTTCCGCGTCGACACGTCCCTTACGAGAGCATCAGTATGCCAAATCTTGCTGCTGCAAATAAGACCACATCTCTCAATATGCGTCAGTTTCTGAGAAGGCGCGGCATACAGCCGACGGGCAGGTATCTGACCGAGGCTGGTGGAGTAGGAGTGTATTATCAGAAGGCAGAGATGAGTGCACTTGGTCTTAAAGTACCCTCGTCACCTGCGGCATTCCCAGCAGGTGAGCTCATCCCATTTGGCCGTGACGGTATCTCCCGACAGCAGAACTCTCCAACTCGAAGAAAGCCTCCAGAATTTACCCCGCTACCTGTGGCAAAAGAAAAGCCACCTGTGCTTACGCACGAGTTGATTGCCGAGATTCTCTGGGCCACGCTAGCTGACGTTAACCACGTACTTATCCGTGATCCAGTCGATGCGCTGCCTTTTGTGCCCCACAAGGATGTGAGTACGCCAAAACTCAGTACAAGGGTAGCTGCAGTTATCGCTCGTGACATTCTCACTGATCGGTTGCGTATATTGCCACAGACACAGCTTAATCTCACCCAAATTAGCCTGTTGGTCGGTGGAGATACGAGAGCAGTTGAGGAGTACATAAACGCCAATCAAATACATCCAACATCCGGCGCAACGTACGGGAGCGAACAACTTGACGAGATATTGGCACACTTTGGGGTGAACTTGCGCGACAAGAAAGGCAAAGACGAGCCGCAAAAACCTTAAGCTAGCAAACGAGCGCCCGATCTGTTACAGTCTGTAGTTATGCAAGTTACCAAAAAGAATCTCACTCCTACCAAAGTTCAGTTAAAGCTGGTTGCCGATGACGCCAGCATGATGCAAGACATCAAGCGCGAAGCGCTGAAAGCCTTAGCCGATACGGTTAAGATCCAGGGCTTCCGCGAGGGCAAGGCGCCGCTTAACATTATTGAGAAGCACGTCTCGCAGGAGCGCCTGCAGTCGGAGTTCCTCGACCGCGCCATGAACAAGCTGTACGTTGCTGCACTCGACCAAGAAAAGCTACGCCCCGTGGAGCAGCCACAAGTTAAGATCGTCAAGTTTGTACCTTACGATACGCTCGAGCTTGAGGCCGAAGTTGAAGTCGTAGGTGCCGTGACCCTGCCAGATTACAAGAAGATCAAGCTGCCTAAAGAAAAGGTGAGCGTGACGGCTAAAGAGATCGACGCTGTTCTTGACGATCTCAAGAAACGCGATGCCGAGAAAAAGGAAGTCAAGCGCGCTGCAAAAAACGGCGATCAAGCAACCATCGATTTTGTGGGTGTCGACGAAAAGACCAAAGAGCCAATCGCTGGCGCAGACGGCAAAGCCTACCCGTTGTTGCTTGGTAGCAACGCCTTTATCCCTGGTTTTGAGGAAAATGTTGTTGGCCTTAAGCCTGGCGACGAAAAGACGTTTGTGGTCACCTTCCCCAAGGACTATGGCGCTAAGGAACTGCAAAACCATAAAGTGGCCTTTACGGTCACCGTTCACGCTGTCCACGAACTCGTCGAGCCTACGCTAGATGACGCTTTTGCGGCGAAAGTTGGCCCATTCAAGACTGTTCAAGATCTCAAGGACGACATCAAGAAAGAACTTGAGTTCCGCAAGAACGAAGAAGCCGAGCAGCATTACACAGACGAACTCATCACCAAGCTTGCCGAAAAAGCTAAGGTGGCCATCCCCGAAGTCTTGGTTAACGAGCAGATCGATCGCTTGGTGCAAGACCAGCGTCAAAACCTGATCTACCGCGGCCAAACTTGGCCAGAATATCTTGAGGCTGAAGGCCTGACCGAAGAAACCTTCCGCGCCAAGCAACGCCCTGCTGCCGAGCTGCGCGTCAAAGCTGGCCTGGTACTTTCCGAAATCGCCGACGTCGAAAAAATCGAAGTGACCCGTGAAGAGCTCGAAGCTCAGATGCAAGCTCTTAAGGCTCGCTACACAGACGCCAAAATGCAGGCCGAACTGGCCAATCCAAAAGCAATGCGCGAAATCGCTAGCCGCTTACTCACCGAGAAAACCGTCGCCAAGCTCACCGAGTACGCCTCCGCGAAGTAGCCAGCTATGAAAGTATTTGCTCAGATTCCTGAGGGTGGTGCATATCCTGAGGTCGTAGGACTTGGGTTCGCTGGACCGAGCGACGTTAGCCTCGCGAATCATTATTTAGGTGAGGCCTATCTCTCGGCGCGTGATCGTCTGGTGCAAATTGGAGAATCCGAAACGCTGTATCCTGGCGCGAACTTTGAAGACGCCAGGACGGCGACAGTGGCCGCCCAAGAGGTTTGTTCACGGGCGATGATCGAGTTGGTCGAATTACACGCCTCTATGACCGACCCACTTAGCGGCGAAGCTCCAACAGATGCGGCCGTCATCGAACCCGAGCGAGCGAGGCTGTGGTACCCCCAGCTCATGGTTGGTATCGGTTATGCGGCCAATCGGGCTCGGATTCGCATAGGCTGGCCACTCGGCAAGAGGAGGTACGCGCACGTTATTGATAATGCGCTCGGCGGCTTCGAGAATATACTGCTACAGCCCTGAGAAGCGACTCCTTTTTCGCCGCAGCACTCGTAATTTAGCACTCTTGACTGTCGAGTGCTAACTCGGTATACTTTTACGCATGACAACTCCACAAAGCAATATGCTCATCCCAATGGTCGTCGAAAGCGACGGCCGCATCGAACGTTCTTACGATATTTACAGCCGCCTGCTCAAGGACCGTATCATTTTCCTTGGCAGCGACGTTAACGAACACAGTGCCAACGTTATTGTTGCCCAACTGCTGTTTTTGCAAGCCGAAGACCCTAAAAAGGACATCTTCTTTTACATTAACAGCCCCGGCGGCAGCGTGTACGACGCCCTAGCCATTTACGACACCATGCAGTTTGTGACGAACGACGTCCAGACATTTGGGATTGGCATTCAAGCCTCGGCCGCAGCCTTCTTGCTCGGCAGTGGTGCCAAAGGCAAGCGCTTTATCCTGCCTAATTCCACAGTAATGATCCACCAGCCCAGCAGCGGCACCCGTGGCAAAGTCACCGACATGGAGATTGATCTCAAGGAGGGCTTACGCTTGAAGCGCCGCTTGAACGAGATCATGGCCAAGAACACCGGCCAAAAGCTTGCTACTGTTGAACAAGACATGGAACGTGACAAGTGGATGACCGCTGACGAAGCCAAAACCTACGGCTTGGTCGACAAAGTCATCACCACGCCGCCCAAAGCGTAGCAAATGTTCCTAAAATGGGCATGAACATGCTTGACTCCCTGGGGATGTAAGCCTAAAATAGCAACATCTTATGGCAGATGGAATTACAACGCGGGCGGAATACGCGACAGGCAACTCGGAAATGCCTCGTCTGTTCGTGTCAAGCGTTAGCGGTAGGAACGCATTTACAGGCGATATGGTACTCCTTGCAATGGGGATCGACCGACTGCGGGCGTCACGCGGCGTTGACCCGCCACTTGACGTAGACGACATCGGCGATCGTTTAAGCGCGGGCCTTTCCGACGATGAAGGACATGAATATCCCGTTCGTCACTATATGGTATCGGATACTGTTCGGATCGGGCGAGATGACGTGCGAGGCTTTGCCCTTAAGCGAGTGGGCGATAGCGACATTGTCATCCCCGAGATCGCCATTGAGCGTGAAAGTCCCGTATACGCCCACATTGTGGGAGCCTTATTACAGATCGCAATTACGGACGCTAATACGTGGTCATCACCGTCCGCAGCCAGGAAAATACTAATTGCAAGTGAGGTTCCCAGCACCTATGGCCAAGCCGCTATGGAAGAAGTCCTTGGCCTTACGTTTGACCGCGCTGCAGGCCTTTTCGAAGGAGATGCGCAGACTGTAATGGGTAGGCTGGGTTTTCTGGGCGCTAACTTAATTCGTCCATCAGCTTGACATTTCCTGAACGTGCCCGCATAATCCTACGCTAAGAAGTAGTGTAAGCCAGGGCCTTGCTGTAGTTGTACAACTATAGTAACAAAAACACCCGCTTAGTAACCTTCGCGCGAAAAAACACTTAACACACTAAGTAAAAGTTCCTTACTACATAATCATCATGCGGTAAGGCCTCTGTTTGTCACTACACGAACAGGGTAACAAGGGGAATAGTGCATTTATGGCGAAAAGCACCAAGAACGTAAGCAGCGCGGTGTCTCGTGTATTTTATACTGCACAAGACGACGCCATTGATCTCGCCAATTTGGTTGATCACCAAAACAAGTCCTTCCAATGGTTTGTGGAAGAAGGCTTGGGCGAATTATTGGCAGAGATTAGTCCGATCGACGACTACACCGGTACCAAACTAAGCTTAGTCTTCAAGGAATATCACTTTGAAGAACCTAAGATGTCTGAGGCCGATGCCCGCGAAAACAACGTTAGCTTCGAAGCTCCGTTGAAGGCGAAAGTCGAACTCACCAACAAGGTAACTGGCGAAGTAAAAGAGCAAGAAATCTACCTGGGCGACTACCCAGCGATGACTGCCCGCGGTACATTTGTGATTAACGGCGCCGAGCGCGTCGTGGTGTCGCAGCTTATCCGTTCTGCCGGTGTGTTCTTTACCGCTGACCAACATGGTGCGACCAGCCTTTACGGTGCTAAGGTCATTCCAGGCCGTGGTGCATGGCTCGAATTTGAGACCGCCGCAGCTGGCGGCCTTTTTGTTAAGATTGACCGCAAGCGCAAGATCGCCGTTACGACTTTGCTGCGCGCCCTTGGTATGACCGAGGCCAGCATGAAGGACGTCTTCAAGCACGTCGACACCGGCAAGCTCAACCACCTGCAAGCTACTATCGACAAAGACCCAACCCGTGGCCAAAGCGATGCACTTATCGAAGTCTACCGCCGTTTGCGCCCAGGTGACCTAGCTACCGTCGATAACGCCAAGGCGTTAATCGAAAACATGTTCTACAACTTCAAGCGTTTCGACTTTTCGCGCGTCGGTCGCTACAAAATCAACAAACGTCTGGATTTGGACGTTCCAAACACTGTCGAGAACCGCGTTATGCGCCTCGAAGACCTCGTTGCCATCGTCAGCGAGCTTATCCGTCTCAACAACAGCCAAGAGCCTGCTGACGACATCGACAGCTTGGCAAACCGCCGCGTCAAATTGGTCGGCGAATTGGTTCAGCGCCAGTTCCGCATCGGCCTGCTGCGCATGGAGCGCAACACCAAAGACCGCA
>CAZDTZ010000006.1:0-57264 GCA_964508535.1 uncultured Candidatus Saccharibacteria bacterium | reverse complement strand
GATAAGGCTCTGACTGCCATGCGCAAAAAAGGTCTGACTAAGGCCGAAAAGCGCGGTGAACGCGAAGCGCGTGCCGGAGTTATCGGAAACTACAACCACGACAACCGTATCGGCGTCTTGGTAGAAGTAAACTGCGAAACTGACTTTGTTGCCCACAACGAACTCTTTACCAACTTGGTTAAAGACATCTCCATGCACATTGCTGCTTCTGCGCCGCTCTACGTCAGCGCCGAAAATATTCCTCAAGCAGACCGCGACGCTGCTAAGGCAGAGTTTACCGAAAAAGCCAAAGGAGAAGGCAAACCGGAAGCCATGCTTGAGCAAATTGTCGACGGCATGCTCAAGAAGTACTTTGCCGAAAAGTGCTTGCTCGACCAGCCATTTGTAAAGAACCCCGACGAAACAGTCGGCCAATATCTCAAAGAACACATCGCCAAGCTTGGCGAGAACCTCGTCGTGCGCCGCTTTAGTCGCATGGCCCTCGGTGAAGTGGGCGAAGTCAGCGAGTAGTTACATGCTGATGGATCGACCACGAGAGGGTGGGGAAGCAGGCGACTTGCCCGAAGGTCGTCGTCGAGTTATGGGCTATTTTTCGTACGGTGAAGTTGACCGTGCGGTGGCGGTGGCTGCTTTGACTGGGGCGGCTGGTTTATTAGGTATTAAAGTTACGGTGTGCGATATTGATACGGAAGAAGACAGACGTCGTATCGACGAAGCAGCAGGGCTTCATAACGATACTCAGCGGTTTTATGAGCAGGTTGGCTCTGATGGTGCGGTAGCTCTTGCCGCCGACCGAACTGATGTCGTGTTTATGACGCATTATGATCCAACCGTTACACCTCCCGATCGACTTGCCGAGTCCTTGGTTGATCTTCACGAAATTGCCGCATCATTCTGCATAGAAGACCTATAATAGCTACTATAAACGAGGAGAAACGCACGAATGAATCCAAATCAAGTTGTCAGTGACACTAATACGAAGTTCCAGACTGCTGTCGCGCACTTCCAGGAAGAGCTCAAAAAAGTGCGCACCGGCCGGGCAAACGCTAGCATGCTCGACGGCGTGATGGTGACGGCCTATGGTACGCCCATGCCGCTCAACCAAGTGGCCAATGTGACCGCGCCAGAAGCGCAATTGATCCAGATTACACCGTTTGATCCAGGTAATATCCAGGCGATCGCCGCCGCGATTCGCGACAACCCAACGCTTGGCCTCAATCCCAGTGACGATGGCCGCGTGGTACGTGTACCAATCCCCGCATTAACCGAAGAGCGTCGCCGCGAACTCGTCAAAACACTTGGTGGCAAGGTAGAGGATTGCATGGTCGCGCTACGCAATGTTCGCCACGATGCCATGGACGCTATTTCGGCGGCTAAAAAAGACAAAGCAGTTGGTGAGGATGACGCCAAGCGCCTGGAAAAACAGGTCGATGACGCCATGACCAAGGCCAAAAATGACGTCGATGCCGCAAGCCGTGCCAAAGAAGCCGAGATAATGACGCTCTAGCGGGTGTCTGCCACAACTGCTACAATGGACGCCATGCCTAAAAACAATGACGAAGCGCCCGAGCCAATGCCGGAACATCTTGGATTTATTCTGGATGGCAACCGCCGTTGGGCGCGCAAGCACAGCTTACCGGTTTTTGACGGGCATTTAGCTGGCTACAATGCACTCAAAGAGGTCGCTCAGGCCTGCTTTGACCAAGGTATTCCATACGTCAGCTTGTACGTGTTTTCAACCGAGAACTGGCAGCGCGACAAAAGCGAAATTTCTGGCATTATGCGTTTGATGCTGCGCGCAGTGGGCAGCGACCTCAAGGATCTTATTAAGAACCAAGTTCGTGTGCGTTTTTTGGGAAGCCGCGAAGGTTTGAGTCCTAAAATTTTGGACGCCCTAGCCAAAGCAGAGGAGCGCACTATTGGGTACACCCGTGGTACGCTCGCTTTTTGTTTTAACTACGGCGCCCAAGCCGAGATTGTGTCCGCCGCCCGGCAGTGTGTGGAAGATGGCCTCACAGCGAATCAGATCACCGAACAGGCAATTGCTTCTCGGTTGTATGCTCCAGAAATCCCACCGATCGACATGATTGTCCGTACCTCAGGCGAAAAACGTTTGAGCAACTTTATGCTCTGGCGCGCCGCATATAGCGAACTTTTGTTCTTAGAAAAGTACTGGCCAGACATGACAAAACAAGACGTAACCGATATCATTAGTGAGTACCAGCGCCGCCAGCGGCGTTTCGGGAGTTAGAGACAGTCAATTACAGTCAACAAGGGGGCGGATGTCGGTAGTATTACTTATTTTGGGGCTAGTCTTATTTATAGGGCTGGTCGTTGTCCACGAGTTTGGGCATTTTTTGGCGGCTCGGCGCAATGGCGTTGAGGTAGAAGAATTTGGCATTGGCTTTCCGCCGCGTGCCTGGTCTCGCAAAACCAAGAAGGGCTTTTTGTTTACGCTCAACTGGCTGCCGATTGGCGGTTTTGTAAAGCTCAAGGGCGAAAACGACGCTGCAACCGAGGCGCACAGTTTTGGTGCGGCGTCATTCAAGACCAAAACCAAGATTATGTTGGCCGGTGTGGCCATGAATCTACTGGCCGCTTTTGTTATCTTCATGGTGTTAGCGTGGGTTGGCATGCCGCAGCTTATCGACCACCAGTTCTCGGTTAAAAGTGATACCAAAACCGCAAGCAGTAAGGTGTTGATCGGCTTAGTTGAGCCTGGGTCGCCGGCGCAAAAGGCTGGTCTGCAGGCCCGCGACCAGTTACTGGCTGTCATTGCTCCTCCAAAGCTCAATGCAGAGAAGGTTACTTCGGGCGCAGAGCTATCTCAGCTCACCAAGAAGTATGCTGGTCAATCAGTGATCGTTTCGTATTCTCGTGGCAACAAAACGCACAACGTCTATGTAGCGCTGCGATCCGCGAAGGCAGGCCAGAAACAGGGTTATTTGGGTGTTTCGCCGGCCGACTTTACGCTGACGCGTGCCACATGGTCTGCGCCGGTGCAGTCGGCTGGCTTACTGTGGCAATTTACGGCCGCCACATTTAAAGGCCTTGGCACGGCGTTATCCGCGCTCTTCCATGGCAACACAACAGTTGCCAGCCAACAAGTTTCGGGACCAGTCGGCATTGTAGTAGTGTTGCACGATGGCAGCTTGTTGGGCTACCAGTTTGTCTTGCTTATTGTCGGTGTTATCTCGCTGTCTTTGGCAATCATGAATGTCTTGCCGATTCCCGCGTTGGATGGCGGCAGGTTTTATGTGTTATTACTCTCGCGCCTGTTTGGTAAACGCTTGTCCAAGGATATGGAAGAGCGAATCGTGGGTACCAGTTTCGTATTTTTGATTGTGTTAATTCTGATAATAACGATTGTCGATGTCAAGCGATACTTCTAACCCCGAATTTGTGCCACCAACTGTCGAGGCTATTGCCGACGCCCCAACGCCTGCAGTGTATGCCAAAGGCTTGCCGTGGGGGCCGCTTGCTGGCTTAGTGGTCACCATTATAGCTTTTGTGGTTGCACAGCTGGCAGCTGGCCTGGCGATCGGGTTTTGGCCGCGCATTGCCCATTGGGATAGCGCGCAGGCGAGTACATGGCTCGACGGCGTAGCAGGGCAGTTCTTTTTTGTGGCACTTGCCGAGGGCCTGACTGTCCTCATGCTGTGGTGGTTCTTGCGCACGCGTCGTGCCAGTTTCCGATTGCTTGGTTACTTGCGTCGCCCTCGCTGGAGCGACCTCGGGTGGGCGTCAGGAGCCTTCTGCATTTATTTTATAGTGATGATTACCGCAATAACGGTGGCGAGCGCGGTCTTCCATATTGACGCCGGGCAAAAGCAAGACCTGGGCTTTAACGACTTAATTGGGGGAGGCGAGAAGCTGATGGCCTTCGTCAGTTTGGTTATTTTGCCTCCATTTGTCGAAGAAACACTGTTCCGAGGCTTTTTATTTGGCGGTCTGCGCAAAAAATTAAAGCTGCCGGCAGCCATGATAATCACCAGCTTGCTGTTTGCCTTGCCGCATTTGTTTGAAAGCACGAGCGTGCTCTGGGTGGCTGGCATCGACACGTTCATCCTGTCGCTGGCCTTGTGCTTCGTGCGTGAAAAAACCGGCAACTTGTATGCCGGCATTGTGCTGCACATGGCCAAGAACAGCTTGGCATTCCTCGCATTGTACGTCTTTGTCGGCCATTAATCAGGCCGGCTATGCTATACTAATTTCGAAATGAAGCGCTACGTATTGTCCACTTCCATTATTCTCCCGATGATTCCGGCCCCCCGGCCGTAATTTTTTGCACACTATTTTATATTTTTACAGACAAGGAGTTTACTGATGAAAGTATCGCACCTGTTTGGCCGGACTTCCAAAACCGAAGGGTCGGACCACACCATTACATCACACCGCTTATTAACACAGGCTGGCTACGTCCGCGAATCAACCGCTGGCCGCTATTTTTTCTTGCCGCTGGGGCAAATTGTACAGAACAAGATTATTGAGATTGTGCGCAAGCACATGGACGGCATTGGCGCGCAAGAGGTGCTCTTGCCAACGCTCCACCCGCTGGAACTCTGGAAAGAGACTAACCGTACGACCAGCGCCGGCTTTGAGCTCATGAAAATCACCGACCGTCGTGGTGCCGATTTTGCACTGGGCGGCACCGCCGAAGAAATGGCTGTCGACCTCGTGCGCAAATTTAACGTCAGCTACAAAGACTTGCCCCTGAGCATCTACCAATTTAGCATGAAGTTCCGTGACGAAACCCGAGCCCGCGGCGGCTTGCTGCGCGTCCGCGAATTTATCATGAAGGACGCCTACAGCTTTGGCACCGAAGCGCAGTTTAAGGATACATACGAGCAGTACCGTAAGGCCTACCAGGACATCTACGATGAGCTAGGCCTAAAGGTCAGCGTGGTAGCGGCCGACAACGGCTACATTGGCGGTGAGTACTGCCACGAGTTTATCTCGGAGAGTGAAGTGGGCGAGAGCCGCTACTTTATCGACGAAACCAGCGGCTATGCTGCCCACGAAGACGTGGCGTTGTTTAAAGTTGACGACAAAAATCCAGATGAGGAACTAAAAGACTTGCAAGAGGTCGAAGCCGTGCGCGGCAACACCATGGAAGACGGCGTTAAACTGCACAATTTGCCACTCTGGCAACAGACCAAAGACGTGCTGTTTTTTGACGAAGCCACCAAGCGCTATGTTTTAGCAATTATCCGCGGCGACTTTGATGTTAACGAAACCAAGCTGATGCAAGCTACCGGCGCCTGGGACTTGCGCGCTGCCACCGAAGAAGAAATCCGCGAAGATTTGCACAGTGAACCAGGCTTCATTAGCCCGGTCGGTTTTGTCAAAAAGGGCGTCAAAACCGGCCACGAAGTTGTTGTGGTCGGCGACAAAAGCTTGCGCACTGTCCACAACATGTACGGCGGCAACAACAAAAAGCACGCCGACCTACTCAACATTAACATCGACCGCGATTACAAACCCGACATCGAAGCCGACATTGCGCTCGCTCAGCCAGGCCTGCCGAGCCCAGACGGCGGCAAACTCGTAGAGAAGCGCGGTATCGAAGTCGGAAATATTTTCCAGCTCGGCTACCACTACAGCAATTTGATGCACGACGCCGAGTACACTAACGAGCAAGGCACGCGCGAAAAATACTACATGGGTGCTTACGGTATAGGTATAGGCCGCACGCTGGCGGCGATCGTCGAAGCCCATCATGACGACAAAGGCATCATTTGGCCAGACAACATTGCACCGTACAAAGTGTACCTCGCCGCTATTGGCGAAAACCCTGATGTTGCGAAATCTGCAAGTAACCTCTACGAGGCCTTGACAGGGGCTGGCGTTGCGGTACTATATGACGACCGAACCGATGTACGAGCTGGCGAAAAATTTGCTGATGCCGACCTGCTTGGCATCCCGTACCGTGTTGTCGTGAGCGATAAAACACTTGCCAACCATCAGTTTGAGCTTAAAAAACGAGCAAGTGCCGACATGCAATTGCTCGACCAAGATGCAGTAATAAAATTGCTCGTAGAAACCGGAAACAACTTGCTATAATGGCTGGTGTTCCAAGCCTACCCCCAACGATTAGACCCATTAAGGAGCGTACCCATGAATAAATTATTCCATCTGACCCAACAAGGCGTAGCCGAGCTCAAAGCCGAGCTAGGCGAATTAACCTCGCAACGCGCCATTATCGCTGACCGCATCAAGACCGCCCGTGAGTTTGGCGACCTCAGCGAAAACATGGAATATAGCGCTGCGCGCCAAGACCAAGAACGTAACGAAATGCGCATCAGCGAGATCGAGCACATCTTGGCTAACGTCCAGGTCATCAAGGCACCAAAGGGTGACAGCAAGGTTGTGCTGGGTTCTACCATCAAGCTCAAGAGCGACAACGGCAAGTTGAAGCAGTTCCAAGTTGTGGGCACAGTTGAGGCCGACCCACTCAACGGCAAGATTTCTGACGAATCACCAATCGGCAAAGCCCTGATAGGCAAAAAAGAAGGTGACGAAGTCGAAATCAAGACGCCGGCTGAAACCGCTACGTACACGATTATCGATATTGGCTAGTCCTGCAAGGGCTTTCGGCATAACACGTTTTAAGTGACCGCTCACGCGCCGGGAAGCGGCCGCCGAGCCCTTAAAATTAAAGGTCTCCTCGGTCACTCCTCGGGCTGCGCTAACGGATAGTCACATAAAACGTGCTATGTCCGAGCGCCCAGCCTAGCGAAGTCTGGAAGCATTGTACCAAGCTTGCTATCTGTTAATTGCCTGATTGCTATGGTAAAATGCATCCAAAAGGACAACATATGCAGTGGTTGAATAAAATTGTCGAGGACGTTATTGCTCGCCATCCAGATGGCCAGATTCTGATAGAATCTGGCGGTTCGCCGAGCGGCACGTATCACCTTGGCCACATGCGCGAGCTGGTGACCTGCGACGCCATTATGCTCGAGGTGCGCCGTCGTGGACGTGATGCACGTCACATTTACTATGTGGACGATCTGGATATTTTCCGTAAAGTGCCAATCAACGTGCCACCCGAATGGGAAAAATATCTGGGCATGCCTATCTGCGACGCGCCTTCGCCCGACGGCGAAGCAGGCAAGTCCTACGCCGATTATTTTTTGCAAGGGCTTATCGACAGTTGCGCAGCGCTCGGTGTAGAGGTAGAATTTGTCCGTTCACACCCTAGGTATCGCAGCGGCGAGATGGTGCCAGCCATCGAACTGTGTCTGGAGCACATGCCCGAGATCCGTCGTGCCCTAGAGACGATATCCAACCGCAAGCTAGCCGAAGATTGGACGCCGATCCAGGTTATTGAAAACGGCCGACTCAAGAACCGTAAGTTCCTTGGTATCGACAAAGTAGCTAAGACAGTCACTTTTGAGGACGTAAACGGCCAACCGCAAACCGCACACTACGACAAGGGAGAGGTAAAGCTCGACTGGCGTCTGGACTGGCCGGCTCGTTGGTGGGAGCTCAAAGTGCACGTTGAACCCTTTGGCCGTGAGCACGCCAGCGCTGGCGGCTCGTACGACACCGGCGTACAGGTTATGAAGGACGTCTATAAGGCCGATCCGCCAATTCCTGTGCCATACGACTCGATCAACATGGTCGGCGACACCAAAAAGATGAGCGCCAGCAAGGGCACTGCCATTAGCGCGCTTGAGAGCGTACAGGTTATGCCGGCCGAAGTAGTACGTTACTTTATTTTGCGTGCCACACTCAACAAGTTGCTCTTTTTTGACCCCATAGACGGCGTGGTAAAACTCATGGATGAGTTCGCCGCACTGTCAGCCAAAACCGACCGTACCCCAGCCGAGGACATGCTGTTGTATGTGTGTACTCGCGGCAACAACGATCACCGCAGCGTGAGCCGCGTGCCGTTCTCGCACCTTGTAGCGAGCTATCAGGCCTCACTCAAAGACGCCGGCAAGACGCTGGAGGTGATCAAGCGCACCGAGTACGCTCAAGTTGCCGAAGAAGACGCCGACATCATCCGTGAGGAACTCAAATTTATCGACGAGTGGTTGCGCCTGCGTGCTCCCGAAGACGTGAAGTTTTCGCTGGCAGAGCAGATTAACGCGACCGACTTTACCCAATCCGAGCAAGACTTTCTAAAGGCCTTAGCCGAAAAAGTCGCTGCCGCGCCTCAAGACGCCGACGGTAGCTATTTCCATGAACGAATGTATGAGCTTAAAGCCGAACGCGACCTCGCACCCCAAGAAATGTTCAGCACCTTGTACCGCGCTCTCATCGGCAAAACTTCTGGCCCACGCGCCGGTTGGTTCCTGAGCATGCTGCCGCGCGACTGGCTCGTCAAACGCCTTACGTTCGAAGCGTGATTGCCGTGCTGCGTTTACCGGTAGATTCATCTGATCTTGTCTCCGTAGGTTACGATCCTAAAGCGCGCGTTTTGGAGATTGAGTTTAAAGAGCAGCGTATTTACCAGTATCAAGACGTGTCGCCAGATGTATACGAACGCTTTTTGCGCGCTGACTCCTATGGTGAGTTCTTTTTTGCCAACATCAACAAGCACTATCGCTACACCAGGGTAGAGGACGTTTCCGAAAAAGCGGCGGACTCGGCAAAGGTCGCCTTGATAAGCGGTAACCGCGACAAATTGCGTGCTTTGCGCGCTGCCTGCGATCTGTTTAAGATCGAAGTCGAACACCTTGACCTGCCAGTCGATGAAATCCAATCCCATGACTCCGAAAAAATTGCCCTCCACAAGGCCAAAGAAGCCTTCCGGCTGGCCGGACGGCCAGTTTTGATCCAAGATACGTATTGGAATATTTTGGCGTTACGCGGCTTTCCAGGCGCTTACATGCATGATGTCTCGGCGTGGTTCCGACCCGAGGACTTTTTGGCCTTGCTGCACGAAAAAAGCGATCGCACAATCATCTGCACGCACACCGTGATTTACTACGACGGCAAGCGATCCAAGGTGTTTAGTAAAGATTTTAACCGTACCATCGCTGCAGAGCCACACGGAAAAGGCGAGTCCATCGACCAAATCGTGCTCGCCGATGGGCAGCGTACGATTGCCGAGATCAAGGAGTCGGGTACTGGTTTTTCGATACCGGTCGAAGACAGCGTGTGGTATGAATTTGCCAAGTGGTATAACTTGCAGCGTCGCCTCGGCAAAGTTTAGATCCAGAAGGCAACAGAAGCCTATTTTATCTGAGGAGACCGTTACGCGCGGGATTTTTTCTCTGTGAGAAAAAAGTTCCGGCTGCACTACGCTTTTAGTCTCCTCAAATAAAATAGGCTTCTGTTGCCGGCATGTTCTATAATTGTATGCAAAGGGGGCAATTATGATACAGATTTGGAAGAACAGGTTAGCACTGCCGGTAGTGGTCATCCTTATAGTAGGTCTTGTAGTGACTCTGATGATAAGCAACAGACAGCGTTCGCCGCAGCTCGCCCATAAGGCCCCAAAGGCGGGGCAAACAGGGCAGATTACTGTGCAACAACCGTTTGCCACTGGCGATAGCGCTCCCGCGCTTACGGTTGGCCCGTCCGATCAAACTATGCAAGCGAATCCGAGCGTGGAGACGAACCAATCGTCAGCGGCGTCCGTCCAGCCATCTGCCTCTGTTCCCAATGGCGGTAATTCGGGCTATCCGCAAGCGACTGACCCCAGTACAACGGTTTCTTCGCCACCGGCGACCTACTCACCGCCAATCAACCAAGTGTACAAGCCCACGCCAATCCAGCCTCCATACAAAGGTGGCTGCGCGCCAGCAGGGCCTCCCGGTACACTGCATCCGGACTACTGCATCGTGACCGCCGACTAACCGGCACAAAAATATTAATCGACAGAGAAGAGGGGATGGATATGAAAGCAGTATTAGCAGATCTCGTAATAGCCGAGGCACCCAAAGAAGACTTAATTTACATCGAGGGTAACTGGTATTTTCCACCGAGCAGCGTCAAGGAAGAGTATTTGCGCAAAAGCGATACGCCATACACCTGTCCGTGGAAGGGGGTGTGCCAATACTTTGACGTGGGTGCCGGCGAAGACTGGGTCAAGGACAATGCTTGGAGCTACCCGGAGCCAAAAGCTGGCTCGGTGGACATTGTCAAAAAAGATTTTGCCAATTATGTGGCCTTTTGGCGCGACATTAAAGTTATCGACGAGTAGTCTAATCTGCTAAATGCGCGTCTCGGCTGTGGATTGCGGCCACAAGATGTTGAAGAATTGGCGCTGGGCGTCGGCAATCTCTTGGTTGTAGATCTCGATCCCAAAGACCTCGCCATCTTTCCAGTTGCAATAGCTTACGACGTTGTCATAAATATCGCAGCTAAACGCTAGGGTAAAGATCTTAGGGTCGATGGAGTGGTACTCTATTCCTTGGATGCACCGCTGCACAATAACTTTTGGCTTGTTTTCGCGCCAACTTGTAATGAAATCTTCATTAAATAGTACCTTTTTGTGCAGCTCTTTTGCCTCAAATTCGTTAACCCAGCGTTCCATAAAGGCTCGGCCGCTGCCTTCGTCAAAGATGCGGTGAACGTACCCCAAGATCTCGGCCTTGGCGCGCAATTCGTTCCAACGCATCTGGCGGATGCCTTCCGCACCACGGTAAAACTGGACGCGTGTCGCAGGGGAGCTGAGCGAATTTGTGGCCAGCACTTGCTGGATTAGCTCCAGCTCATCCTGCAATCCTTTTAATTCTTGCTCCTTTTGGTTGATGAGAATGTGCAGGTTGGCGATGGGCGCGGCTTTGATAACGCCGCGCTTGTGGTGTGATTCAACTTCGATGAGATTGGCTTCGAGTAGTTTGTCGATAAGGCGGTAGATGCGCGTGCGCTCCACCTTAGAGTTGCGCGACAGCTCGGAAATGGTTTGGGGGCCATGGCTGTGCAGTGCAAGGTACAGATCAGCAATCTCGGTTTCGAGGCCTAACTTAGCAAAATAGGCACGGACAGCGGTCGTATCTGTTAGCATAACCGCATTGTAGCAAGTGTGCAGTTTTTGCACAATAGTTTTCCACAGTAGTGCCACAGGTTGTACGATTTGTGTGCGATGAAACGCACAGTTGCTTATTATCACCTATTTCTACGCCATGAAGGCAACTTGTGAATCCTTTATTTATTACTTGTATTTCTTTGCTTCGGTGTAGTCTTAGAGGTCACAGGCGGCTCAAGTTCGGCAAGGGCGGCTGCAATAACTTCATTGTCGGGTTCAAGTAAATACATAATAATATGTTTTCGTTTGCCACCGAGTGTGTAGTAAACGATCTGCCTATTGTTTTCTTTAAAGAAGGGCATCGGGAAGTCATTGCAATCGCAAGTGAGAATGTATGCGCCCAAAATCATCGAAGTCGTTCCAATTATTATATCTTCGGTGGAAATGCCAGATCTACGTTGACGAGTATCTGGGTCATGACCGTATATTTCATGAACCCGTGCCGCCTGCGTCAGAACGTTACTATCTACGTTGTACCGCGTTAGATATTTATTGATAAAATCTATAACCGATGTCGATTTTTTACCGTTAAAAGCAATGGCTTTCAATGATTCATAGAGAATGATGTCCGACACTGCAAGTTCTAGCCCCGTCGCTTCCACCTCGTCCAAAATATCTTGTAAATGAGGGGCTGTGTCTTTATTGAGAAAGTGCTGAAGTGCATTATTATCGAGCAGAAGTATGGCGAGAGGCGCCTGGGGTGCCTCCGCTGAAGACTGTTTTTTGATCGGGTTGCTCCGGCGTTACGGCTTACTTTGCCGTCGGAAAAAGGTCTTGCTTGGACAGGCGTTTCATCTCGGCGACAATTTCACGAGTAGGCTTACCTTTCGTGCTTTCAATGGTGTAAACTGTCGAACCCTTTTGACCTTCAGGTAAGGGAAATTTAACGGGGGACAATTTTTTCAGAGTTACGCTCATAATATCACTTTAACATGGCTATAAAGCTTGTGCCAAACGAACCTTTTGGCTGCTGATTATTTGTGCCCACATATTCTGCTAGCCTACGAGTTTTCGATACTCTTCAAGGGAAGCGTACGTGGTGTATACAATCCTGGCACAGGTCGATAAGTTACACGGCTCTAGACAGAATTCGTACAGAGCTTAGGCGGCTGCGGGCTCGATAACGACTTTGTCGCCGCCGAGGTGTTGGGCGAGGTAACTGTCGTGGCTGATGTATAGCAGCGAACCATGGTATTGCGCCAATGCAGCCTCAAGTTCTTCAATCGATGGCAGATCCAGGTGGTTAGTGGGTTCGTCCAAAATTACGAGGTTCGGCTCATTGGCGAAGAGTCGGATTAGCTGTAGCCGCGCTTTTTGGCCGCCAGATAGATTTGCGACCAGGTGTTCGCGGTCACCGTATGGGTCGAACAAGTAATCGCTGAGGATGCGCATAATCTGCTCGGCGCTGATCGGCAGGTTAAAAGTGTCGTAAATTTGTTCGATGGCTTGCGCCAGGGTAAGTTCCAGTAGTTTCGGGTCAATTTCTTGCTCGTAGGAGTTGATCCGGAGCTGCGAATCGGTGCTGATCTTGCCGTGCAACAGAGTAGCAGGCTTGGCGTCGCCCAAACTGCCGATGATCGTGCGCACCAGAGTGGTTTTACCCGCGCCGTTGCGCCCAACGATCTGTATCCGTTCGCCACTTTGCACGCGTAATTTAAGCGGCGCAAACAGCGGTTTGCCGTCGTAGCCCGCTTGTACGTTGTCCAAAACCAGCAACTCGCGCATGCGTTCCGGCCGGCTCATGCGGCGGATGTGGATGCTTTTGGCCTTGTGTTTTTGATAACTGGCCTCGATGTCCGGCCGTAGGTTTTCGACCGATTCTTTGTCGATCCAGAAGCTAGGCTTTTCGCTTTGTTCCAGCTCCTTTAGCTCTTTGGTAAGGCGGTTCTCAATGACTAAAAACGGGTTCTTTTTGTCGGCCGTGCCGCCCCAGCGGGCTTTTTTGGCGCGCGCAGCTTGGATCTGCTTTTTGATGTTTTCGATGCGCCGCTGCACGGTGTCGTACTCATTCAAGTCAGCTGCGGTACGGCTGGCGTTTTGTTTGAGATAGGCGTCGTAATTGCCGGTAAACGAGGAGGCCTGGTAATCTTTTATCTCGATAATGCGGTCGACTTTTTGCAGTACGTCGCGGTCGTGGGTGATTACTACTACGCCTTCGCGGAAGCCGTCAAACCAGTCCAAAAAGGCTTGTTTGGCAATATAATCCATGTGGTTGGTAGGCTCGTCGATGAGCGCGAGGTCGGCGCTGGCGTGCTCGACGCGTACCAGTTCTACAAAGCGCTTTTGGCCACCAGACAAGCTGCTCATGGGGCGATCGGCGGTGTGGCCGAGCTGATAAGCGTCTAATGACTGCCGGATGCGATCTTCCACCGTGTAATAGTCCAGCGCGGCAAACCGCTCCAACGCGTCACTGTAGCGAGTGATTTTGTTCATGTTGTCACCCATGGTCTCGGGATATGTTTCGATAATTGTGTGCAGAGCAGCGTAGTCCGGCAGGTTTTGCAGGATGTAGTCAACGACTGTTTGGGCGGCTACGTCGTGGTGCTCTTGTTGCGTGGCAACCAAACGTAGCCCGTTGCGGAAGGTGATGCTGCCGTTGTATTCTTTATCCTCACCGCACATCATCTTAAAGAGTGTGGTTTTACCTACGCCGTTGCGCCCAATAATGGCCAGTTTTTCGCCATCGGCAATATTGAGTTGCAAGTCGTTGAACAGCAACTTGTTGCCCATAAATTTTTCTTCGATGTCGATTGTAGCCAGCATGTCGTTACAGTATAGCAACAGATGATGAACTGCCATACAATATTACGATCGTAAGGCCCATACCCCGACCCTTTGACTGCGTAATGTGAATGTGGTATAAACAACTGCATGATTGCATATGGCGGAGAATTACACACTGGAGTAGAAGTTTCTGATCTGACGTTTCCAACTGACTGCGTGCTTGTCACTAGTGAAGACGAAGAACAGAGGCGTCGGCGATATCTCGCTGACGTAGACATAAACGACGCTGGCGTTGCAGTTAGCCGCAACCCTATTTCGGGGACAGAAATGTTCGTTGCTGGGGTCCACATTGGTGGCAATGGTGTCAAGGCACGTACCCTTTGAAATGGGTGAGGACGGCCGGCCTACTTTTAACGTGCCGGGTGACAGGGTGTCGCGCATTGGTTTTTTCATGGGATACGCTGGGCCATTGAGCATTAATGGGCTGGTGAGGATTGGTGACTGGCCAGGTAATGCACTTGTAACTCTGTCTGACCCCAGTGAAGAGAAACCGCACGAGATAAAGACTGGCATGCTCGGCATAAAAGAGGGCGAGCCGAGGGAAAGAGTCTGGGCAGAGCAGGTAAGACTCTATCATCATCTTGGCTTTGCACCCGATCGTAGCCGCGGTGTGTTCTTTAGGGCACATGTGCTTCTTGAGAAGGAATTAGTACGACGCCGGCCGCTGGTAGCGGTGCCCCAGGGCGTGAAGACGAATGGCCTTGTAAGGGCATCTGACGGTGATAATCCAGCCGATTTAATCCAGTTTTTGGGCTACGACGAGGTACTTCCGCCGAAGCCATCGCAACAGAAGTTTAATTCTTTTGGTACGGTAGACCTTTCCTATGTGAAAGTCTACGAGGAAGCGCCCGCAGACCTAGACACTGCCGATACTGGCCGTTTCCAGAACGCAGTCGAGCTCCGCGTCGCCGCCAAGTAGCGCCATTCGAAGAGGCTATTTCTTCTCGTCCATTTTAGACGAATCGCTTATACTTAAAGCATGACAACACAGAAGGCGATTTTTGCGGCAGGCTGCTTCTGGGGTGTGCAGTTTTACTTTGACGAAGTGCCGGGTGTGGTCAAAACAACGGTTGGCTACACTGGTGGCCATACCGAAAATCCTACCTACGACGATGTGATTACGCACACCACGGGCCATGCCGAGGCAACACTGGTCGAATTTGATCCCGAAAAAGTAAGCTACGAAACGCTCCTCAAGCAGTTTTTCCGGATGCACGACCCCACGCAGCTCAACCGGCAAGGTCCGGACATTGGCGACAGCTACCGCTCAGCGATTTTTTACTTCGATCAAGAGCAGCGCAATGAGGCGATCCAGGTGCGCAACGCTGTCCAAAAAGATATCGACAAGCACGTTGTTACTCAAATCGAGCCGGCCGGCCCGTTTTACGAAGCTGAAGCTTACCACCAAAAATTTAGCCAGCGCACCGGCATTGGTATGTGCCACATCCCTTACGCCCCGGTAGGCACAGAGAAGGCAAGGTGATATAGTAAACACATGGTAAAAAAAGCAACTACTAAGGCCGCCAAGACTAGTAAGTCTACGACTAGTCAGGCCGCGAAGAGCGAAGTAAAAACGAACAAGAAACCAACAGCCAGCAAGGCTGTGGTTAAGGCACCTGCAAAAACTGTAGCGCCTTCCGCAGTGAGCGCGGTTGCAGAACCAAAGGTTATACATAATGGCATCGGCTTTGACATGCTCCGCAAGGCCAATCTTGCGCTAGCCGCAGTGCTGGTTGCCGAGGCTGTAGCTGTGGTGTTGTTGGGTAGCGGCAAATCATTGCCGGTAACCACGCAATACCTATCGGTCGACTCGCTCGCTACCGCTGCAAATGGGCACCAAGTGCTGGCGACAGCAACGCGACACCTGCTCGATGTTTCGCTACCTGTTTTGGCGGCAGTCTTTTTGGGATTGTTTGCGCTCAGGCACCTTATGGCGGCCACTAAAATGCGTCAGCGCTACGAGTCTCAGCTCGCCAGCGGCATTAGCGCCTCGCGTTGGATCTCGCTCGGTGTTGGTGGTGGGGTAATGGCCGTGGCCGTTGCCTTAATGAGCGGCCTTTCGCAGCTCGGCGTCCTGGCATTCGTCTTTTTCTCGACAGTTGCTGGCTGCGTGTTGATCCCAGTCGTCGAGAAATTACACAACGAACGCACCGACAAGCTGCCGGATGTTGTCTGTGGTGTGGCAGTAGCAGTCACATTATTGCCATGGCTCGCGGTCGCTCTCTCGGTTGCTGCCGCAGTTATGTATGGCGGGAATATTTCAACAGCGTTGTGGGTTGTCTACGCTACAATGGCGTTGTTCTACGGACTGCTCGTACTCCAGACACATTCACGTATTAAGGGTTACAAGAAGTGGGTCGACTCGCTCTATGCTGAGCGCATGTATATGTTGCTTACTTTCGCAGGGGTAAGCGCGCTCGCTTGGTTAATCCTTGCTGCGGTAAAGTAATTTGGTTAGGGTGCGGATGAGTACGCTGATTTTTGACTTCGACGGGACAATTGCCGATACGTTTTTCATCGCCGTTGATGTGTTCCGCAAGTTGGCACCAAAAAATCGTGTAACTACTGATGACGAAGTGGAAATCTTGCGCGGCCTCTCTGCACGCGACGCAATCAAACGGGTTGGCGTGCGCTGGTGGCAGATGCCGATAGTGTTGGCTTACGGCCGCAGGCGTATGCGCCAACAGATTGACCAAGCAAAGGTATTCCCAGACATGAAGCAAGCACTTGCAGAGCTGCATAAGCGTGGCCACACGCTGATGATTCTCAGCACCAACAGGACAGAGAATGTCCACCGATTTTTGCGGAACAACGGCATGGAAGATTATTTTGACCACGTCTACGCTGGTATTGGCCTGTTCGCCAAAGCCCAAAATTTACGCAAAATTATGCGTAACCACCATGTGTCGGTAGAAAATTGCTATTATATTGGCGATGAGGTGCGCGACTATGAAGCCTCACACCATGTGGGCATGCGTTGTATCTCGGTAGCTTGGGGCTACAACAACAAGCAAGCACTCATGGCTGCCAACGTCGAAAAAATCATCGGGCAGCCCAAAGAATTAGTATCGGTTTTGAAGTAACAGCGTTTGGAGACAAGATGTTTGAAGTAGTTATCGAAAAGTTAGTGCATGGTGGCCAAGGTATGGGCACGCTGCCCGACGGCCGCAAGGTGTTTGTGTGGGGCGCACTGCCAGGAGAGAAGGTGAGTGTCGAGGTTTTGAAAGGCAAGAAGTCGTATGCCGAGGCCATTGCCCGCGAAATTTTGGAACCATCTAAACTGCGGGTTGAGCCACGCGAACCCAATTATTTGGCGACCAGCCCTTGGCAAATTCTGCAGTTTGCCGCCGAAAACGATGCCAAAAAGGCGATCGTTCAAGAATTATTTACCCAGGCGCATGTAACATTACCTGATTTTGCGATGACCACAGCCGGCGACGACTGGCACTACCGCAACAAAATGGAATATAGCTTCTGGGGTGACGACGACGGCCTGCACTTAGCCTTGCACAACCGGGGCTCGCACCAAAAAGCGATTGTCACAGGCAGCGAATTAGCGCTGCCGGCTGTCGACAAAGCTGCCAATGCCGTGACGGCCGTTTTGCAAGCACACAACCCTCGCGCCGGCGACCTCAAGACAATTATCGTCCGCGCCAACCAAAAGGGTGCTGCTGTTGCTGCGCTGTTCGTGAAACGCGAAGACTTTATCCGTTTGTCACTGCCCGCAGATGTGCAAGGTCTGCGTGTGTACTACTCCAACCCCAAGAGTCCAGCCTCTGTCCCAACCAAGTTGCTGTATGAGCTAGGTGATTGTACGCTGCAGGATGAGCTGCTCGGCAAGCCGTTTACGTACGACGTTGATTCGTTTTTCCAGGTTAATATTCCGGTCTTCGAAGCAACATTGGCCCGAATTAAAGAAAAGTGTGCCACCACTGACCTCGTCGATATGTATGCCGGCACCGGCAGCATTGGCCTGAGCGTGGCGAGCAAAAAAGTGGAGTTGGTGGAACTGGACAAGGCAACCGCCGCAATGGCCAAGCACAACACTACCGCCAGCGAACTGGAAGCCGAAGTAATCGAAGCACCCAGTGAAAAAGCCCTGGACTACATTGTTGCCGAAAAGCCGGTTATTTTTGATCCACCGCGTGCCGGTTTGCATGACCACGTCGTCGATCGCGTGCTCGAAGTAAAGCCGCCCCAAGTGGTGTACCTCAGCTGTAATCCGGCCACGCAGGCGCGCGACCTCGCCAAGCTGCAAGAAGCCTACGACATCACGTATTTCGAAGGTTTTAACTTTTTCCCGCACACCCCGCACATCGAAACACTGGCCATGTTAACACGCAAAGGCTAACTCGTGGACGTCGGGCAAATTGTCGGAATGATCGGCGTCATTGTGGCGATCGCGCTGTATCTGCGCACCTTGCGCCCACGGCATGAGTTCGGCAAGATTACTCTAAAGAACGGGCATGAGTATAGTTATGTAGTAGGCGATGACATTCGCTGGTACCAGTACACTGGCCAGATGCGCGGTATCCAGGTAGAGCTGCCCAAGAATTTTCCGCACATTTACCTCGACAGCAAGGTAGGCGGCGGTATTCAGGCGCGTTTTACTATTGCATCTTCGCAGCGCATCCAGTTGGAAGGGAATTTTAACGATTACTTTCAGGCCTATGTACCAAAGGGTCATGCCGCAGATGCGCTCAGTATTCTTGCGCCCGATGTTATGCAGGTGATCATTAGTGTCGCCGGCGCGTACGATCTGGAGTTATACGGCAGTCACTTGCGGGTTATTGCCAGCCGCTCGGTGTACAAGAACCCTCAGGCCCAAGCCCAGCTCGTAGCCATAGTGACAAAAGTCCTCGAGCAAATCGATCAGAAGTTAGTCGGCTGGACCGACGCGAGCTCCGAAGCGGCATTGGATGAGGACTTGACCATATACCCAGAACATGGGGTGCGCATTGCCGGTAGGTATGTACCGGTGCAGTTTATTGTGTGGGAAACCTTGTGGCTGTTCATGCTCGCGATTTTTAGTGCTGTTGCTGTGCTCGCATGGGACGCCGAACCAAACCACGCCTCGGCGCTCTTGATTATCGGACTTGGGGTCGGATTGTTTATTGCCATGACGATTATTGCCATTGTCTTGACGCGGCGTGGCGGGTTCCGCGCTGGCCACTGAAGCTGTTACAATAGAGTGACATGAATTACTGGAGGGAACGCTCTGTGCCGTATCGGCCGGGGCAAGCAACACCATTTAAGGTCAGCCGCTCGAAAATCGAGCTGTTTAAGCAGTGTCCGCGTTGTTTTTGGCTGGACGTGCGCTTGAAGATCAAGCGTCCGGAAGGTCCGCCGTTTAACATCAACAAAACCATCGACGAACTGTTTAAAAAAGAGTTCGACGTGTACCGAGCACAGAAAAAGCCGCATCCCATCATGCTCGACAACCAAATCAAAGCCATCCCATATACCCACGAAAAGTTGGATGACTGGCGTGACACCTTTAACGGTGTGCAGCATGTGCACGAGCCAACAAATTTGCTCGTGTTTGGTGGCGTGGACGACCTGTGGGTGGATGACGCCACCGGCGAGGTCATCGTGGTTGATTATAAAGCAACCTCCAAAGACAAGGAGGTGACCATCGATTCTGGTTGGCAAATTAGCTACAAGCGCCAGCTGGAAGTGTATCAGTGGTTGCTGCGTCAAAACGGGCTCAAAGTAAGCTCGATCGGCTATTTTGTGTATGCCAACGGCCGCAGTGACCTCGACGGCTTCAATAACCGCGTTGAATTTCGAACCAAACTCATTCCATACACGGGCGACGATGCTTGGGTGGAGCCTACTGTGCGCGAGATGAAGCAGTGTATGGACGGCGACATGCCAGGGGTAGGGGACAGCATTATGGGCGGCGAATGTGAGTACTGCGCCTACGCCCGCGAACGGGCCAAGTTAACCCTGGCCCACTTGAAGTCTGTACAAAAGAAGCTGTAGTATATTGCTATGAGCAAACAACGAGAGTTTCTAGACCTAATAAATGGCAGAGATCTGAGCATTAATGAACAGGCTCGCCGCGCGGTTGCTGCCGCCAAGGCTTTAGGCAGCCTGCTGTTTGAGCGTGCGCGGCCGGTGCTTCCTGTCGGCCCAAGTGAGGAGTTATTGGAAGAGCGCATGAGCAGATTATGGGGTCTGGGTGCACACCATATCGACGAAGAGGGCGCGATAGTGTCGCGCGGGGCACTCTGGCGGCCATCCGTCAGGCGTGTAGAGTTACGCGTGGGTGCCTTAGGCACTCTGGTAGCGGCAAGATATGACTTAAGAGGCGACTACGTAGATACGTCTGTGATTAACGAACAAGCCCTCGTAGAAAACGACTTTCTGTCTCGTGAGGCTCGTGACCCAGTAGACCAGATGACCGCAAACCTGTTAGATCCGCGGTCCGTTGCCGGTATGCTGGCAGGTCGCGTCGCTCATCCACTCGCTCGAAGGGCACACGTTGGCGAACCTTCCTTTGGAGCTGAGTTCGCAGCTCGATTTAGTGGCCTGATCGCGCCCTCGGGTGGAGCGCAAGTACCCGGCATTAGTTAGAGTCGCTTGCAATTCCTTGAAAAGCGAACATACTGCGATTAGATGGCTACTACGTACGAAGCGGTTACAGAGTGCATTGAAGCAATAGCCTCAACGAGGCTTGATCAAGCAGAGAGGCGTCGGCGAGCTCTTTTGGCCGGCCCGGCCATGGCTTATGTGCTGTGGCAGCGTGATGCGCCCTTTACGACAGATGCGCTGTTCAAGGACTTAGTGCTTGACGGTGTAGTACCTAACGGCTGGCTGTTAGACCAGGTTTGTGTAGATCGCAAAGGTGGCATGAGAAGGCCCGCACTCGGGTCGAACCCTCACGACGCACCTGCCCCCCTGGAAATAAGGGGGCTTTATCTCGGTGAGTCTGGCAGGTTGGTTGGGGTAACGCGTGATATGTGGACGGGTGAACTCGAGACAGACATACTCGATTATAGGCGCCTAGAATATCATGACCGGACCGCGGCCAATGCCAATCCACGCTACGCAATAGATTCATCTGGTAGCTCCGTTTTTAGAACGGGTGCCGTAGTTGCGTCGTTCGGTGAGTTTTTGGTTCCGCATAATGATCTAGGCATCCGTCATAACCTTAGCTGCGCTGGCTTGGGCAAGGCGTTCGTTACCGAGCTTAACAAACTCGACGCGCTCTCTGCCGGTTCGGTTCCACTTGTAATTCCTCAATAGCGAACATACTATAAATATATGTCTGATATTACTTTACGCGAGCGGTTTCTAGAAACACTGTGGTTACCTGGTATGTCTCCTCGACAGCGTAGCGAAGCCGTACTGTTGGCGGCTAAAGTAATCGGTAGTGTTTTCGTTGAGCGTGAAATCCCGCGCACAACAGATGCGCTGCTCCTGTTTCCTGAACCACCAAACGTTGAGCGCAGAGGCTGGCTGTTGGGGCGGATAGGTTTTGGCTATAACGGCAACCAATTACCACCGGAGTTTTTTGAGTCGGCTGGACAAAATCCTGATGCTGTTGCGCCGTCACAGGGCCGGGGGCTGTACATCAATCCCGACGGTGCACTCGTCCATGTTAAAATTACTGATAATGGCCAGCAGGTTATTGAGGCGCCGCTCTCGGTGGTCCAGCTCGAAAATCACCGTGCAATGGCGACCAGCCAGAATCGCGTCCGAGCCGCCGGCGCAGCATTCGCTAGTACCGACAGTATCGGAGTCTTACAAGCAGGGCTAATATCCGGTCTTGAGTGGAGTGGCGCTGACTTGCCTTGGGATGCAATAGGTGAAGGGGTGATTAATGGAATAGTCACCGCTCGCGCCACTTAATCCTCTGTTATAATAAAAGTACATGATAGACATCCAATTTATCCGCGACAACCCCGAATTTGTAGCAGAGAAGAGCCAACAAAAAGGATACAACGTTGACATACCCCATCTGCTCGAGTTAGATTCGCGTCGCCGCGAACTCTTGACCGAGGTAGAGCGACTCCGCGCCCAGCGTAACGAACTGTCCGACAGCATGAAGGGCCAAAAGCCCTCGCCAGAGCAGTTGGAACAGGGAAAAATGCTTAAGGCCAAGGTTGTCGATCTTGAAGACAAACTCGCGCCCGTCGAAAAGCAATACGATGAAATGGTGCGCGCAGTGCCAAACATGCCGTTGGAACACGTGCCAATTGGCAAGACCGAAGACGAAAACGTGGTCGTTAAGACCGTCGGCGAGCCAATCGACTTCGATTTTACGCCGCGCCACGATTACCAGCTCGGTGAACTACACGATCTCATTGATAAAGAACGCGCGACCAAAATCGCTGGCTCACGCTTTGCGTATCTAAAGGGCGACCTCGTGCGCCTGCAATTTGCCCTCATCCAGTTCGTCATGAACACTTTGGGTGATGAGCGGATTATCAAGAAACTGATCGACGAAAATGGTCTTAACTTGAGTTCCAAACCGTTCATGCCAGTGTTGCCGCCAGCCATGCTGCGCACCGAGCCATACCGCGCCAGTGCCCGCCTTAACGCCGAAGAGGTCACCTACAAGATCGAACAAGACGACCTGTGGCTACAAGCCAGTGCTGAGCACACCTTGTGCACGATGTACTGGAACGAAATTCTGCCCGAAGATATGCTGCCAGTTCGTTACCTGGGCTATGCCACCTCGTTCCGCCGCGAAGCCGGCACCTATGGCAAGGACGAAGAAGGTATCTTCCGTATGCACCAGTTCGACAAGCTCGAGATGGAGTCATTTGTGACGCCCGAAACTGGCACCGACGAGCACAAGCTGCACGTCGCCATCCAAGAATATCTCGTGCAACAGGTCGGTTTACCCTATCAGTTGCTGCAAAAGTGTACCGCCGACATCGGCAAACCAAACGCTGCTGGCATGGACATCAACTGCTGGTTTCCGGGGCAGGGCAAGTACCGCGAGACGCACACCGCCGATTATATGACCGACTACCAAGCACGCGACCTCAAAATCCGTGTTCGCCGCGCCAAAGACAACGCTGTTGAGCTGATCCACACCGCCGACGCCACGGCCTTTGCCATGAGCCGCATCCTCAAGGCCATCCTCGAGAATTTTCAGACGGCCGACGGCCACATTATCATTCCCGAAATTTTGCGCCCGTACATGAATGGGCAATCCGAGATCTAACTAACTTCTAAGGAGGGTATTATGATCCAAAAACTCGAAATCGACGGGGTCCACATGACCGTTGGCGACGACCTTAAAAAGCACGTCGCTAAGAAGCTGGGCCACCTGGACCGCTATATCCCCAAGCACGCTCGGGGCAGTGCGCATTTTGAGGTCAAGCTTAAAGAAGGCAAGAGCAAGGGTAAAAGCGAGCGTACCTGCGAAGTTATCGTGCATTTGCCGCAAGATGTTTTGACCGTTTCCGAGACTACTACCAATATCTACGCTAGCGTCGATATTGTCGAAGAGAAACTCAAGACAATCCTGCACAAATATAAAGAGCTGCACGCCTCGCCCAAGCTGCACCGCCGTCTCCTCGCCAGATTGCGCCAGCAAGAGGCGTAAATTCGAAAAACATTCTCGCGCTCCCTGGTAGTTTGCGCTACAATAGTGTGTATTGCTGAAATTGGTTACTAGATTACTAGGGGAGAGTGAAGAGATGGTGATGAATGGCTTTTTGAAGAAGTTATTGGGCGATCCGCAGGCGCGGACAATTAAGCGTCTCCGCAAGAGGGTGAAAGAGATTAATGCGCTCGGTGACAAGTACAAGAAGCTGTCCGACGCCAAGCTCCAAGAGCAAACCGCCGTTCTCAAAAAGCGCCTCAAGAAAGAAACGCTCGACAAAATTTTGCCCGACGCTTTTGCGGTCATGCGTGAAGCTGCCGACCGTGTACTGCATATGCGACACTTCGACGTCCAGCTGATTGGTGGCATGGTGCTGCACGAAGGCAACGTCTCCGAAATGAAGACTGGCGAAGGTAAAACTCTCGTCGCGACTCTGCCAATGTACCTCAACGCCATCACCGAAAAAGGCGCGCACCTTGTCACGGTCAACGAATACTTGGCACAGCGTGATGCTGGCTGGATGGCGCAGGTTTATACGTTCTTGGGTCTGAGCGTGGGGGTTATTGTTGCCGATCACTCATATATATATGACGCGAGTTACATCAACGAAGAGCACGAAGATGAGCGTTTCCGCCACCTCAAGCCAGCCACCCGCCAAGAGGCTTACGCTGCCGACATCACCTATGGTACCAACAACGAGTATGGCTTTGATTATCTGCGCGACAACATGGTTCGTGAAGTCGACCAGCTCCGCCAGCGCGAGCTGCATTATGCTATTGTCGACGAAGCCGACTCCATCCTTATAGATGAAGCCCGCACCCCGTTGATTATTTCGGCGCCAAGCGTCACTAGCGGTAACGCCTATGCGCAGTTCGCTAAGGTTGCGCGCCAGCTGGAAAATGAAAAGCACTACGAGACCGACGAAAAGCGTAAGACAGTGATTCTAACAGAGAAGGGCGTCGACAAAGTCGAAAAAGTCTTGGGCGTTGAAGTCTTGTACGCCACCGAAAATATCCGTACTATTTACCACCTCGAGCAAGCACTGCGCGCGCAAGCGTTGTTTAAACGCGACAAAGACTACGTGGTAACTAACGACGGCGAAATTGTGATTGTCGACGAATTTACCGGTCGCCTTTTGAAGGGCCGCCGCTACAACGAAGGCCTCCACCAGGCAATCGAAGCCAAAGAAGGCGTCGAAGTACAGCAGGAGAGCATGACACTGGCGACGATTTCATTCCAGAATTACTTCCGTCTGTACGAAAAACTTGGCGGCATGACCGGTACTGCGTTGACCGAAGCCGAAGAGTTCCACCAGATTTACAAATTGGATGTCGTAGAAGTACCTGCCAACCGTAAGCTCGCCCGTAACGACCGTCCAGACCGCATTTACAAGGACGAAAAAGGTAAGTTTAAGGCCATCGTCAAAGAAGTAAAGATGCTACACACCAAGGGTCAGCCGGTGTTAATCGGTACTGTCTCTATCGAGAAAAACGAATTGCTGGGCAGCATGTTGGCTAAAGCTGGCGTTCCCCATGAAGTTTTGAACGCTAAGAACAACGAAGGCGAAGCCAAGGTGGTCGCCCGAGCAGGGCAGAAGGGCGCTGTAACCCTGGCTACTAACATTGCCGGTCGTGGTACCGACATCGTGCTCGACGAAGACGTTAAAGAATTGGGCGGCTTGTTTGTGCTCGGCTCTGAGCGCCATGAATCCCGCCGTATCGATAACCAGCTTCGTGGACGAGCTGGCCGCCAGGGCGACCCCGGCGTCACCCAGTTCTTTGTGAGCACCGAAGACGACCTAATGCGTATCTTTGGTGGCGATCGCATTGCCGGACTCATGGAGCGCCTCAAGGTGGACAACGACACCCCAATCGAGAATCGTATTATCAGCAAATCACTGGAAAGCGCCCAGAAAAAAGTGGAAGGCTTCCACTTTGATCAGCGCAAAAACGTTGTCCAGTACGACGACGTTATGAACCGTCACCGTAAGGCCACCTACGCCATGCGCAAGGAAATTCTGCGTTCCGACGACATCAGCAAACGCGTCAAGATTTTTATCGAAGACGAGGCCAAATTGTTGGCCGCCTCGCCAGACCTGCTGACCGATAAGCTTGAGGTCATGGTTCGCGAAGCCTTTCCATTCGACGAAGCAGCCCTGGATCGCCTGTTTGATGCGCCGGCTGATAAGTTTGAAGGTGTGCTTATCAAAGAAGCGCACGAACTCTACGACGCCCGCGAAACAGCCTTTACCAAAGAAGTTATGCGCAAAGTGGAACGCGACATTTATTTGCAGACATTGGACAACTTATGGATGCAACATCTCGAAAGCATGGATCATTTGCGCGAAGGCATTCACTGGATGAGCGTTGGCCAGCGTGACCCATTGGTCGAGTACCGACGCCAAGGACAGCTGTTATTTGATGGTATGCAGGCGACACTCCGCCATGATGTGCTGCAATTTGTGTTCAACGCTCAGCCGGTTGACGTCTCACAGCTCGACGAGCCAGCCGAAACAGCCCTAACCCGAGCTGCGCGGCAGTCAATTAGCAATGCCGACCGCATTATCGACGTTGACGACGAGTTCGAAGCAGCCGATTTCGCTGGCGCCAAGGCCAAAAAAGCCGTTGTGCCCGCTGCAAAAAAGCCAGCAGCTCGCCAAAAAGTCCGCAAAGCCGAGCGCAAACGCAAGGCCAAGGGCCGACAGAAGCGCAAGTAGGCTAGGGCACATATGAAGCACATCGTAACCGAAATAACCTTAAAAAATGGCGCAAAAGGCCTCCTGATCCACATTCCAGACGCGAGTGTGATGAGCTTCGAGTTCAACTTTCGCGCTGGCGAGTACCTCGTTAAGCCAGATAAGTGGGAAACGCCGCACCTTATGGAGCATATGCTCCTGGGCGCCAACGAGCGCTACCCCAAGAGCCGCGTCTTCCAAGCCGAAATCGAAAAAAACGGCGCTTACAGCAATGCCAGTACTAGCGCGTACGACATTAGCTACGAAGCTGAGTGCGCCGACTTTGAGTGGGATCGCATCCTCGACCTTATGCTGTTGGCAATCACTAAGCCGCTGTTCTTGGCCGACGAATTTGAGGCCGAAGCAGGCAACGTCCGCGAGGAATTGACCGCCCGCAGCAACAATCACTTCCGCAATTTGACGCTGAGTCTGCGTGAAAAGTATGGGTTTACCGCCCGAACCGACGAAGAGCGCCTCAAGCTCATGGACAATGTCACAGTCGGCGACGTCCGCGAACACTACGAACGCACGCACACAACACGCAACATGCGCTTTATCATCGCCGGTAACCTTACGCCCAAGCGACACGAGAATGTTGAAGCTGTATTGGCTGCTATCGATCTGCCAACCGGTGCAGCGCGTATCGCGTTGCCGCCTGAGAAGCCAAAGCCACAGGCCAGCCCAATCTACATCCACAACAAATCGGTCAAAAACCTATATTTTTTCATCGACACCTTTGTCCTGCGCCAGATGAGCGACGCCGAAACCGATGCCCTCAACCTGGTCAACACCATGCTTACCGAAACCCTGTATTCCAAAATTTTGGGCACCGCCCGCGAACGCGGCTTGGTCTACAGCATGAGCAGCGGCTATGGCCAGACCATGCACAGCGGCAACTGGTGGTTTGGTGCGCAAGTTTCGCAAAAGAACGCGCCTGCGCTATTCGACATTATCATCGACGAACTTAACAACGTGTTCCGCGGCGAAATCGCGGCAGAGGATATCGAGGCTGCCAAAGCTTACGCCCTTGGCCGATTCCAGCGTAGTGCTCAAACTGTTTCTGGCGTCGCCAGTGGTTACAGCGGCCGTTACTTTTTTGACGAAGTGATCGAAGACTACTACCAGGTGCCGCGCCGCATTAAAGCCATCACCAAAACACAGATAGTAGAAACCTCCCGCGCCCTGTTCGAAGACAACATCTGGGGTCTTGGTATACTCAGCAACTGCGAAAAACCATTCGCCACCAATTTGTATAAACAGATTGCGTCGCTATGGGTAGAACAAGATACTTAATTAGGCCGTATTTGTGGTCCTGGAATTCTCGCGCGGCCTACAGCGGGAGTAGGATGTTGTGGTTGTCCATGTGAAGGAGGGGTAGACCTTACTGATTCGGGCACTGAAGCTGTGGCGCGTACCACGCCCTCAACACTGTTGCCATTTGCGGTCTCTCGATTGGTTGTCTGGCCTATGGCGGCATGACCCAGGGCTATAGGCAAGACTGCTGCCTGCTCAGAACGACCAACACGCTTTTCGCCGGTCGCCGCCGTAGCAGCGGGTTGAACATGCCGACGCCCAGGGACGGGTCGCCACGTCATTCCTGGAACTGTTGCGCCAGGGCCGGCAACAGGGGCATTGGTCCCCGAGTTGGCTCTGGCGGCGGGTTTTTCAGTGAAACCTATAAGCATCAGGGTCGTGTCGTCCCCATAGTATTTTTCTTCTCCGGGTGCGTGATGGTCGGCGCTACAATCGTCGACAATCATTTCGGCTGCTTCTTGTAGGCTACCGGCCGTACGAAGTATCTCTACCTCATTGTCTCTTACTGCCTGATGGCCTGCGCCTCTATCGGGTGCAACTCCGTCGCGACTCATCACATAGCCCTTGTGCTTCTGGGCACCCCTCAGGCCGTCGCTAGCTAGGGCCCAGGTTTCACCCGCTTTTATTTTAAGTGGGCTAATTACGGGCGGAAGGCTGCGAGCTACGTTGGCACTCAACCAGCCGGTAAGGTGTCCGCGGTCATCCTCTTGGTGTGACAAACCGTTACCAATACCTGTTTGTTTATTGACCCGAGCAAGGGTAGAATCGCCAAGCTTTAAGGCAACTGCTTCAATTTCACCTGCCTTCATGCCTGCGGCAAGCTTAGACGGATCAATACCAACGGCGCTTATTGTTGTTTCACCGATTGGGATACCCGGGTTCTCGGTAGTGAAGCGGGCAAGTTCCTGCTGTGCAAATAATAGGGATTGAGAGGCAGCTTCTGTAAGGGCGATGCCAGTTTTATCGCGTTGAGACACCAGTTCGGAGAATTTAGCACCGAAGGAGCTTGAAGCGATGTTGGACGCTTGTCTGCCTCCTGGTGTAGTACTGACTCCGTCACATACCACCCAAACCCCCGGGCCTATGTAGTAAGCATCCTGAGCTGATTCGGGACCATCCTGTTTAACATGTTCGGTACCGGTGCGCATGCTAACCCCGGTAGGCAAGGGGGCCATCTCGGGGCTTAGAGAGAGCTCTGCGGCATCACGCAAAAGGGGCTCAAGACCAGGATTGAGGGTGTTGTGTCTTGCAGGATTTAAGGTGTTAGGGCCGCCGCTATTCATAATTAATACATTAGCATAAAAGGAATGGTTTGTAAATATACATTATAATCGTAATGGCTTTTTGCAAATCAGCTATAATGTATGCAATGGATGAATTAAAGCAATCTGCGCTTGAGGTACAAAGTGAGGTAGAGGCGGCAGCCGAGCGGATCGGCATTGCTCTGCTGCTACGGCAAAAGCAGGAGCTCGATGAGCAGATCGCACAGCCTGATTTTTGGCAGCAGCCGCAAAAAGCCCAAGAAGTTTCTCGGCAACAGGCAAAACTACAGGCACGCGTGACACCTTGGATTACGTTGCGCAGTGATGTATCAGATGTGCTCGATCTCGCAGAATTAGGAGACGATAGCATACGTGCAGACCTCGTGCGCCAGCTCGGTGATATTGCGCAGCGGTTTGGCGGCCTGAAAGAGCAGCTCAAATTTGCCGGACCGTATGACGACCATGATGTGATTATGAGTATTTACGCCGGCGCAGGGGGTACTGACGCGCAGGACTGGGCGCAGATGTTGATGCGCATGTATGTGCGCTGGGCTGAGCAAAATGGCTACACTGTGACAACCGTTGACGAGTCGCCGGGCGACGAAGCTGGCCTTAAAAGTGTAACGCTGGAACTGTCTGGCGACTTTGCTTACGGCAAACTAAAAGGAGAGCACGGCGTACATCGCCTAGTACGCCAAAGCCCGTTTAACAGCGCTGCCTCGCGCGAGACAAGCTTTGCCAAAGTGGATATTTTGCCTAAAATCGACCGGCCGGAAGACCTGGTGATCGACGAAAAGGACCTGCGCGTCGACGTCTACCGTAGCGGTGGGCACGGTGGGCAGTCGGTTAATACCACTGACTCGGCTGTGCGCGTCACGCACATTCCCACTGGCATCGCGGTTGCCATCCAAAATGAGCGTTCGCAGCTGCAGAATAAAGAGACGGCCATGACGATCCTGCGCTCTAAACTCGTTCAATTACAGATGGAACAGCACAAAGACAAAATCAGTGAACTCAAAGGCCCGTCGGCCGCCAACGAATTTGGCAGCCAGATCCGTAACTATGTTTTGCACCCTTACAAACAGGTTAAAGACCTTCGTAGCGGCTACGAAACTTCTGATCCTGACGGTGTATTGCAAGGCAACCTCAATCCGCTCATCGACGCGTACCTGGAGTATTCGATAGGGAAGTCATAATCTTGACTTATATCCTACAAAGTGCTAGTGTATAAATAGTTTTACTCAAAAACAAAAAAATCGGAGAACAAAAATTATGGTCGCAGCACCGGCATCACCACAAGGATTTGGCGAGAAGACACCCGTTGATGTACGAGCTCTAGCAATTAACCTAATGGGTTCTGACGGCACGTCAGGTGTACGTGCTCTTGACGGTGTTATGGAGACAGCCGTTGTCCTCCCGCCAGCTGTTGACGAACAGGTTGTTGTCGACCAAGCAGCAGGCGCAGTCCCAGATTTTGCCGCTATTCGCAAAGAGTATCGTACGACAACAGAAACACCTCAGTAGTAGAAAACTTGAGAAGCGCCCCGAGCTTCCACAATCGAGGTTCAAGTATAAGCATAATTTGCTATACTTAAGTGATGATTTTGTTGGACAGGGTAACGAAGACATACGGCAAGGTTGCAACACCTGCACTCGACCGTATTAGCCTGCACGTTGAACCAAAGGAATTTGTGATTGTCGTTGGCCAGAGCGGCGCCGGCAAGACTACATTGCTGCGGTTGTTGACGCGTGAAGAAAAGCCTACAACAGGGAAGATTATCGTTGGCGGCATTGATTACGACAAGCTCAAGGACCGCGAAATTCCGCTGTTGCGACGCAAAATTGGCGTGGTGTTCCAGGACTTTAAGCTGTTGCCGAATCGTACTGTATTTGAGAATGTCGCTTTTGCACTCGAGATCGTTGGGGCTACCAATGCCGAAATCCGGGCAACCGTGCCAAAGGTCCTGGAGATCGTAAACTTGCGCGGCAAAGAAAAACGCATGCCTGTGGAACTCTCTGGTGGTGAACGCCAGCGCGTAGCCATCGCGCGCGCTATCGTGCGCCAACCCAAAATTTTGATTGCTGATGAGCCCACCGGCAACCTCGACCCCAAGCATGCCTGGGACATTATTAAAGTGCTCGAAAAAATCAATCGTTATGGCACAACCGTACTGCTTACGACCCACAACCAAGAGATCGTTAACAAACTAAAACGCCGCGTCATTACCATCCAACACGGCCAAATTGCCAGTGATCGCGCCGGGGCCCAATACAATATATGAAAAAGAAACTTATCACATTTTCGCGCATTATAAAGACGGGTATCGTCAACTTTGGCCGCAACGCTTGGCTGGGCATCGCGGCGATGGCAGTGATGATTATTACGCTGACGATCGTGCTATTTTCGCTCGTCACTAACGCCACCTTTACGAACACCATCGCTCAGATTACCAACAAGATAGATGTGTCGGTGTTTTTGCAGGATTCTACTACCACAAAGCAGGCGGATGACTTGCTCGCGCAGCTCCGGCAGCTGCCTAATGTCAAGAGCGTGGCCTATCTAGACAAAGCTGCCGCGCTCAAGGTCTACGAAGAGCAGAATCCTGGCTACAAGCAGCAGCTACAGTCGGCGGTCGGCCAACTCGGCAGAAATCCGATTCCGGCCACCATCCTTATTAAGCCCAAAGATCTCAACAAAATCCAAGACATCAAAGATTTCTTGAGCACCAAAGAGGTTGCGGCGCTGCAGACCAAGGATTCGCCTTCGTACAACGGCAATCGAAAGGACGCAATCGACAAAATTGCCCATGCCACCACGCTCATGCGTAGGGCAGGCGTCGGTGCGGTAATTATCTTTACGCTCATATCGGTACTGATCATCTTTAACACTATCCAAATGGCAATTTTTAACCGCCGCGATGAGCTCACGATTATGCGTTTGCTGGGCGCGAGCACCTGGTATATCCGGGGGCCGTTTGTGGTGGAGAGCATTATGTACGGTGTTATCTCGGCATTCGTCTCGATCTTGATTATCCACGCCTTGTTCGTTGCCAGTTCGTCGGCGCTGCAGGCAACTAGCCTCGGCCTGCTAGACATCAACTATGCGCAATCATATTTTAACGGGCACTTCCTAGTACTTTTGACCCTTCAACTGGTGCTTGGTATACTAATAGGAGCCGCATCTTCCGTTATAGCGACCCAGCGGTATCTCAAATTCAAAAGTAAGTAATAATGCTCGTATCCTGTCGGCCGATCCGCCTCGTTGGCCACCGCCCGGATCTCTATCATTAGGCTCAAAGCATAAGAGGGTAACTTGATTGCAAGGGGGAAAGTGGTATGATTAAAACGCTTATGGTACGCATGTACACAAGACAAAAATCATCCCAAAAAAGTAAAAGTATGTGGCGCCGTTTAACCGGCGTACCAGTGCTCACGCTTGCCGCTGTTTTGACCGTTGGCTTGGGAGTGGGCACGCGTGTTGTTGTGCAAGCCGACCAGTTCGACCAACAGATTGCTGCCTTGCAAGAAAAGAAGGCCGCTGCCGCCAATGAGAAAAGTGCCCTAGCCGTAACCGCGGCCAGCTACCAAGACGCGATCAACAAGCTCCAGGATCAAATCAACCAAGTCCAAGCGCAAATTAATGCCAACTTAGCAGAGCAAGCTGCGCTCCAACAACAGATTAGCGATAACCAGGCAAAATTGGCTGCCGACAAGCAAACGCTAGGTGACACCATCACGACCATGTATGTCGACGGTACGCCAAGCACGCTTGAAATGCTGGCTAGCAGCGGCGATTTGAGTACGTTTATAAACAAGCAAGAGTATCGCCAGAGCGTCCAGAATCAGATCCAAGAAACGGTCCAACAAATTAATGATTTACAGGCGAAACTCACACAGCAAAAGCACGACGTTGATGCGTTATTGGCCGACCAACAAAGCCAGCAAGCAACTTTGAGTAGCAGCCAGCAACAACAAGCTTCGTTGCTTGCCATGAACCAAAGCCAGCAGAATGCCTATAACCAGCAGATTGCCGCCACGAGCGCGCAGATCGCCCAGCTTCGCCAGCAACAAATTTTGGCCAACTTATCTGGTGCTAGCGGCATCATCTATGGTGGTAATTGCGGCGGTGGGCCAGCCGGTTTCCCGAACACCTACCCCGCGAGCTTGTGTAATGCCGGGCAAGATTCCATTGTTGACCCTTGGGGCCTGTATAACCGCGAATGTGTATCATACGTTGCCTGGAAAGAAGTCGCCGACGGCAAATATGTGCCTTATGGCCTTGGCAACGCGGGCGACTGGCCGGCTCATGTGCCGAGTAGCTGGATCGACAGTTCGCCACGCATTGGCGACGCAGCCGTGCGTCCTACCAACCCTAATCTGTACTTCGGTGACGAACAAGACGTCGGCCACGTGATGTACATCGAAGGCATCAACCCCAACGGTACCATTGCGATCAGCCAGTACAACGCCAACCTTAATGGCCAGTACAGTTTTGTAGCAAGCAAGTCGACCTCTGGCTTGGTCTTCATTCACTTCCCAGATAAATAAAATTTTGTGGCTCGAATCTGCAGCAAGTCGGTTATAATTGGAGCATAACCGAAATGTGAGGGAAGAGTGGCGTACGCGTTTAAACACAAACATGTGGCAAATGAGAATGAGGCAGCACGCAAGCGTAAGCGCACGATGCAGGTTTTTGTCGCCGTTGGAGTTGTAATAGTCGTGGCAGTATTTTTGTTGGGTATGGGGGTAGGCGATGGCCGCATCTCGATGGCGGCGCTACACAGCCAGAATAAAGATTTGCCGGGCAAGCTCGACTACTCGAGCGTGAACCAGCTATATACTGCGCTCAAAAGCAATTACGACGGTAAATTGACCGAGGCGCAGCTGCTCGACGGCATGAAGGCTGGCATGCTGACTGCCACTGGCGACACTCACACGGAATACTTTACTGCGAGTGACGCCGAAGCCTTTAACAACCAGCTCCAGGGTACATTTAGTGGCATCGGCGCTGAGCTTGGTAAAGATGCCCATGGCAACCTGAGCGTGATCGCCCCCATCGACGGCACGCCGGCCAGCAAGGCAGGCTTGCGGCCAGGCGACCTCATTAGTGCAATCGACGGCAAAGATACCAGCGGCATTACCGTCGACAACGCCGTGAGCAAAATTCGTGGTGCCAAAGGCACCAAGGTAACGCTGCAGATCGTCCGCGACAACACGCAAGTACTAACACTCACTATTACTCGTGATAACATCACCGTGCCAAGCGTCACTTGGAAGATTCTCGACGGCAACGTGGGCTACATGCAGATAAATCAGTTTAGTGACGACACCGGAATCCTGGCGGAGAAGGCGGCAAAAGAATTCAAGGATCACAATGTAAAAGGCGTGGTGCTCGATTTGCGCGGCAACCCTGGTGGTGAAGTGACCTCAGCGGTCGAAGTCTCTAGCTTGTGGCTGCCGCCTCAAGCGACCATCATGGTTGAGAAGCGTGGTAACACCTCGGTTGGCACCGAATTGGCAAACGGCAATTATCTGCTTAAAGACCTGCCAACAGCAGTGCTGATCGATGGCGGGAGTGCTTCGGCCTCCGAAATTACTGCTAGCGCGTTACACGACAACAAAGTAGCCACGCTCTTCGGCGTCCAAAGTTACGGCAAGGGCAGCGAACAGCAAGTGATTAAACTTGTCGGTGGCACAGAGGCGAAGATTACCGTCGCGCGCTGGTACCGCCCCAATGGCCAAAACATCGACAAAAAGGGCATTACTCCCGATCGCATCGTAAAGATTACCAGCGATCAAATCAAAGCGGGCCAAGACCCTCAAAAAGACGCCGCCGTCCAGTTCGTCCAAAGCGGCAAGTAGTTTCTTCTTGTCAAAGGTGTGGGTATACGGTACCATAGCAGGGAAAAGAATTAGAGGAATCAGAGATGAGAGGTAGAGGTGCAAGCGTCGATAGCGACTAAATATATATTTGTTACTGGTGGTGTGCTTTCCGGACTCGGCAAGGGCATTACCGCCGCCTCTATCGCCAACCTTCTTAAAGCCCGCGGGCTCCATGTTAACCTCCAAAAATGCGACCCTTACCTTAACGTCGATGCCGGTATGCTCAACCCACGTGAGCACGGTGAGTGTTTTGTAACGAAAGATGGTGCCGAAACTGATCTCGACCTTGGCCATTACGAGCGTTTTCTGGATGAAGAATTAACCCAGGCGAGCTCGCTAATGCAAGGCCGTGTCTTGCTCAAAGTGTTAGACGATGAGCGCGCTGGTAAATACCAGGGACAGACAGTGCAGATTGTGCCTCATGTCATGAATACTGTCCAGGGCTTTATTAAGGCGGCCGGCGACGGCTTTGACGTGCATATTGTGGAAATTGGCGGCACGGTGGGCGACGTGGAAAGTCAGAGCTTTATCGAGGCAATCCGCGAATTTGGCCAGCGTGTTGGCCGCGAAAATTGCGTGTACGTGCACGTGGTGTATCTGCCATATTTGGGCGCGAGTCACGAAACCAAAACCAAGCCAGCCCAAAACGCTGTCCGCGAATTGCGCGCCTGCGGCATTAGCCCTGATATTTTATGCGCGCGCAGCGAGAAGCCAGCAGGCGACCATGCGCTGAGTAAACTTAGTTTATTCTCTGGTATCGACGAGAGTGCCATTGCGCTCTTGCCCAATGCCCGCAGCATTTACGAAGTGCCGCTGACACTGGAAGACGCCGGCATTGCCGATGTCATCTGCAAGAAGCTCAGCCTCAAAACCAAGAAGGCCGACCTCAAGCCGTGGCGCAACATGGTAGAGCGCTCGATGCGTGACTTCAAGCGCACAGTTAAGGTAGGTATTGTGGCCAAATACCTCGACAACGAAGACACCTATTTATGTGTGTTTGAAGCCTTGCGCGCCGCGAGTTGGTGGAACGAGACCAACATCGAGATTGCCTGGGTTGATGCTGATGCGTTGGAGAAAGACAAACATCCTGAAAAAACTCTGGCCGCCTACGACGGCCTGGTTATCACCGGCGGTTTTGGGTCGCGCGGCATAGAAGGCAAGGTCAAAGCCGCACAGTACGCATTTACTAATAAGGTGCCGTGCCTCGGCCTGTGCCTGGGCCTGCAAATGATGTTGATCGGCGCCGCACGCCTGCATGGCCTAGCCGATGCCAACACCACCGAAGTTGACCCCACTACTAAACATCCGGTTGTCGCCACCATGAACGACCAAAAGGGCAAAGAGAACACCGGCGGCACGATGCGTCTGGGCGACTACCCATGTGTGATCACCAAGGACAGCAAGGCAGCGAAAGTATACGGTTCTACAGCCATCGTTGAGCGTCACCGTCATCGCTACGAGTGCAACAACGATTACCGCGACCAATACGAGTCGTGGGGTGTCAAAGCGGTCGGTCTGAGTCCTGACGACCACTTGGTCGAGATGATTGAAGCCATCGACCACCCATTCTTTATGGCCAGCCAATTTCACCCGGAGTTTAAGTCGCGCCCCAACCGGCCGCACCCGATGTTTAAAGGTTTTATTGAAGCCTTATTGCAAAAGTAAGGGAAGCACGGTAACGTTAGAGCTATGGAACCAACACCACTAGCGCCAGGCCAGCATGCCAAGCGTATTTTGTTTGTAGAGGATGATGATGCACTTGCTGGCGTGTATCTTGTCCGCCTCCAGGCCGAGGGCTTTGATGTCAAGCGCGTTGCCAATGGGGAAGAGGCCTTAGCCGCAGCCACTGCCTTTAAACCAGACCTCGTCCTGTTGGACGTGATGATGCCCAAAGTCAGCGGCTTCGACGTCCTCGACATCCTGCGCAACACACCGGAGACCGCCAATCTCAAGGTTATTATGCTCACCGCGCTCAGCCAAGAAAGCGACCGTAAGCGCGCCGAGAGCATGGGCGTTGACGATTATCTTGTCAAATCACAGGTTGTGATTAGCGACGTTGTTGACCGCATCAAGCAACACCTCGGTATCGAATAAGCCTGTCCCCCAAGAGTTTACGATAATGTCCGCGTGCTATACACTATTATTGTAATGCGTGCATAACGGTGCGGTGTCAGGAGGTCAGGGATGGGTGTACTCACCAAACTTGGAAGGACTACTAGCAAAAACAAGTGGCATGCAGATCAGCTCGAAAGGGCATATAAGGCTGCCGAAGGGGACAACAGGCTAGTCGTCCGGATTCTACAGGAAGTTGCCGGCCTTGAGGCAGCGGGTTTAGCCATGGCGTCTTGGGGTCTCAAGGTCCGTGACAACGCTCAGTTCGACAGCGTGAGGTTCCCGTATTGTGCGACCGTGGGGTTGCGTGGGGGTAGCGAAGGTGCGGGTCCTGGCGGCAAGAACAGCCAAGCTATGGTGTGCTTCGCAGAGCCGCTAGGCGCGCTGACCATTCGTAGCGTAACTCAGTCAGGCGTTGCTGTTCTTGAAGCGCCTGTTACCGATATGCAACTTGACCTTCGTGCGCAGACCGGTAGGCTTGACCGAGTAGTTGGCCCAGTCAGCACGGCGTTTCAACTGACATACGACCTTGGAGACGATGCACTTGAGCAGCGCCTGAGTGGTATGTCACGTGGTCGGGTGAAATTTGAGCAACAGGAGAATGGCTTATTCTCGGGTTCTGTGGAGGTCCCCGAGGGAGTAGATTATCATGATCCAGAAGGGGAACAGGGGTTCCCCGACATTGACGTGAAGGGATTCTTGACGGGTGTTCTGGAGGTGGTGGCTTTCGCGAACCTTACCAACAGGTTGAGCTAACAATTAGAAACGACCTCATGGCGAGGTCGTTTCTAATATCGTTCTAGTAAGAATTATTCGACAGTGACTTCGGTGCGGCGGACGGTTTTGCCGGTGAAAAGGCGAACTTTGCGCGTCTTGTAAGTAACGACACCGTCGTGCTCGGCGTGGACGGTGAAGTTGCGGCTGATAAACGTGCCTTTGCCGGCGCGCTTGCTTTCGCCAACTTGGCGGACAATAACTTGGCCAGTGGTAACGGCTTGACCACCAGAGCGCTTAACGCCGAGGCGTTGACCTTGGCTATCGCGTGTATTCTTGGCGCTACCGCCGGATTTGACGTGTGACATACTAGATTATTTCCTTGTTATTACGAGTAGTTCGCGGGCCACGAGCTGATCTGGACGATAGTACAGTAACTCCGGCGAGCTGGCATGCTCAAAACTTACTCGATTGTACCCCAAATTCTCGAGATGGTCAAGTAGCGGCAGGTGATGTGTGCGTCCTTCTAGGCTGCGCCATGCGGGGACGGCAAGGCAGAGGCGCGCGTCATAAGGCACGTGCTCCCACATGTTGCGCAAAAATTTTTCGATAATCACATTGCAGGTGCCCACAATTTCTTGCAATTTTTCTGGTTTTGGCCAGTTGCTAAGCGGGTGGCCGAGGTATGTTTCGCTGGCTACAACAGCGAAGGGGTGCGTCCATTCGTGGCTGGTGGCATCACCGGCCTCGACTGTAACATCGGCCACCGGGTGGGCATGAGTGCCGTGCTGCGTCGCCAGCCATGCCAGGTTTTGTTGGGAATAATCGACCATTCGAGGTTCAAGATCGCTGCCATAGGCGCCGTAACCCATCAGTAATGCTTCTTGTAAGATGACACCAGTGCCGCAAAACGGGTCGAGGACAATTGTTTTTGCATCTGTTGGCAATGGGCCAGTTGCTAGGTTTATGATCGTCTGGGCGAGTTTGGGCGGCAACATGCCCACAAAGGCATCGCGTTTTGGTCGGTTTTGGTCACGGGCAGCATAGGCAGTGATGTCTTGGACATTGGTGGTGCGGGCAATGATCGTCTGGTTGCCATGTTTGACGGCCAGTAATTCGATGCCGCGCTCACCGGCCAGGTGGTTGTGTAGGACTTGGGCGCTGGACAGTGCGGCTTCTTGGTTGGGGATGAGTCGCACCGAATATTCTAATTTGCGCAGCGCTTTCTTGATGGTCAACCCGGCGCCCAGCAGTTGCCGTGGTTCAACCCGCAGCCCGTAGCAGCTGATGCCTAGTTGGATTTTGCTGCCTTCGGCGACCTCTTCGGCCAGGGAGGTGGCTGCCTTGGCGAGTTCGTCTTGTACGCTGCGCCAGTCATTGCTATTGGCTGTGCTAATGACGCGCGCCAGTTTTACGGTGCTGCCCAGCCGACCAAAGGAAATGTCTTGGGGTAGGAGGTCGCTGACCATAGCTTCGTCGCCAACGCGCTCTAAATGAGCCGCACCGAGCAAGCTTTCTAATTCGGCGCGGCCAATTGCTGGCTGCCGACCTAATATAAATAGACTTTTGTATACCATAATTTGATCTTATTATACTGCCTTTGCCGTATAATTGTTCGCATATGGGTAAAGGCTCTTTCTTGGGACGTAATTGGAAGCTGATGCTCAACATCGTGACGGTTGCTGCGCTAGTTATTTTGGTCTACCTGATTCGCCACCAAATTGTCGATACATTTCATAACCTGCACAAAGTAAATTTGTGGTTTGTTGCGTTGATGGTGCCGATAGAGGTGCTTAATTACCACGCCCAGACGCGACTGTACCAGGGGCTGTTTGGCCTGGTAGGCAACAAGCTCAAATATTGGTTTTTGTTTTGCACAAGCCTGGAGCTTAATTTTGTAAACCATGTGTTCCCCAGCGGCGGGGTGACCGGCATCTCGTATTTTGGAGTACGGATGAAGAACGGCGAAATCACCAGTGGTAAGGCGACGCTCGTACAGCTGACCAAGCTTATTTTGCAGTTCGTGGCATTCGAAATTTTGCTGATTGCCGGCCTGGTGTTTATGGCGATTGGTGGCAAAGTGAACGACGTGGTGGTGTTAGTGACGAGTTCGATCGCGACGTTAGGTGTAGTTGCCACGGTGATCTTTGTGTTTATTATTGGGTCTGAACGGCGGATTCATGCCACATTCTCGACGCTGACGCGAGGGATTAACAAGGCCATCCATATCCTGCGGCCATCGACGCCAGAGACGATTAACATGCAGCGCGCCGAGGATTTGGTCGAAGAGCTGCACAATAATTACAAGCTGATCGAAACAAATTATCGCGATTTGAGCGCACCGTTTTGGTGGGCGTTGGTAGCTAATGTGACGGAAATTTCGGTGATTTATGTGGTGTATGTGGCGTTTGGTGAGTGGGTGAACTTTGGCGCGATTATCTTGGGGTACGCGGTGGCCAATTTTGCCGGCCTGGTGTCGGTGCTGCCAGGCGGGGTAGGTATTTATGAGGCACTGATGACCGGTGTACTGGCGGCGGCAGGGATTCCTGCGGCACTCAGTCTGCCAGTGACCGTGATGTATCGAGTGATCAACACCATCATCCAGCTCGTGCCAGGCTATTTTTTCTACCACCGAAATTTGCACAGTATTAAGCCTGTGGCAGAGGAGTGAAGTCGTCGTGGACCTGAGCTTTAGCGTTTCGGAGTTTGTGGCGCTGTTAAACCAGACGCTCGATTACGCCTACCCGGTGGTCACGATTACAGGTGAGCTGGCTAATTTTAGGGTTAGCAAAAACCGTTGGGTGTATTTTGACCTTAAGGATGACGAAGCGACGGTGCGTTTTTTTGGCACAATTTACCAGCTGCCGGGGCCGCTGGAGGATGGTATGGTGGTGGCCGTGCAAGGCAATCCGCGGCTGCACCCGCAGTACGGCTTTAGCGTGACGGTGCAGAGCATACGACCGGTGGGCGAGGGCTCGATTAAAAAGGCGGCGGCGCTGCTGCAGGCCAAACTTGAAGCTGAAGGGTTGTTTGATGTTTCACGCAAGCGTGCCTTGCCATATCCGCCAACGCATATTGGGCTGGTGGCGTCTGGCGAATCTGCCGCGTACCGCGATTTTGTAAAAATTTTGGGCGCACGATGGGGCGGGTTGGACATCACCCATATTGACGTCCAGGTGCAGGGAGATGTGGCGCCAGCGCAAATTGTTACCGCCATCGAACAATTTAATCAGCTAGCCGATCCACCAGAAGTATTGGTGGTAACGCGTGGTGGTGGTAGCGCCGAGGACCTACAGGCCTTTAGTACCGAAGCAGTGACGCGCGCCGTGGCTGCCAGCCGGATTCCAACCATTGTGGCGATTGGCCACGAGGTAGACATTAGCCTGGCCGAGCTCGCGGCCGACCAGCGCGCTAGTACGCCCAGTAATGCCGCCGAGCTATTGGTGCCAGACCGCCGAGCAATCCTTGAGAACGTTGCTGCACATCGTGGCCAGCTCGCGCAGCGCATAGATCAAATTGTGGGTGATGCAAAAAATGGACTTGTGGCTCAGCAAGAACTACTGCGCAGCGCCGCCGGCCGCGTTGTCGAAACTGGCCGCAGCAACCTGACGCTCAAAACGCAGTTGCTTCGCGCCTTTAACCCCGAGGCTGCCATGCGCCGCGGCTACGCCTTGGTGCGCGTCGGTGGCATGCTGGTCTACAGCGGTGTTCAGGTCGGGCAGGGCGCCGAATTAGAAGTACAACTGGTCGACGCCCGCGTGACGACCACCGTAAAACACGTTACTATGGACAAGGAGTAAACTATGACAAAAAAGACCGTTACCTACCAAAGCCTCAGCGAAGAATTGGAACACGTACTAGAAGAACTACAGCGACCCGATATCCGCGTTGACGCGGCCGTTGGTCTGTACGAGCAAGGCCTCAAATTGATTACCGCCCTCGAAGCGCATTTGCAAGACGCCGAAAACACCATCACCAAGCTAAAACTGCAAGCGACAGGGAAGAAAAGTGCATAGCATAGCCGACTGGCTGTTTATTATAATCCCCGCAATACTCGTGCTGGCCGTGGGCGTGGCGCTTTTGTTTGGTCCGCCATATGTTCCGACGTTGCGGCTGCACATGACCACTGCGCTCGACCTACTCAACCTCAAACCCGGCCAAACAATGCTCGATTTGGGTTCTGGCGATGGCCGCGTGCTTGTTGCTGCCGCCAAACGCGGCTGGAACGCCGTAGGCATTGAAGTCAGCCCGCTACTATATATTATTTCACGCATCCGTACCTGGCGCTATCGCAAGCAAGTGCGTGTTATTTGGGGTAATTATTTTTTGACTCATTGGCCGCCAGCTGAAGGCATTTTTAGTTTTATGATCCAATACCAGATGAAGCGGCTCGACCAGCGGATAGAGGAGTGGCATGAGGCACCGGTGCGCCTGGCCAGTTTTGCTTTCAAGATCCCGGGTAAAAAAGTCGCTGAAGAACGCGACGCGGTGTACCTGTATGAGTATAAATAACTTGCGTGTGACAGAAAATTTCGCTACCATGAGCGGTATGAGTGGCACACAGCCAAACCGCGACGCAGGCGAGATAAGTACTATGCTTATCTCTTTGATTGCGGCAATTGTGTTGGTTGTTGCGTTGGCTAGTTTTGGTGCCTGGGCGTTTGCCAGCCGCCAAGATTACAAAAATAATAGCGATGCCAAAGCAGCAGTCGCAGTTGCTGCCGCCAAGCGCCAAACACAGGCCACGGACGCCGAGTTATATGCAGAAGCTGCAAAAAGCCCACTTACTAGCTTCGTTGGCCCGTCACAGTTTGGTAGCGTGACAGTCAAATATCCTAAGACCTGGAGTGTTTATACGGTCGAGAACTCGACGAGCCAAGTTCCCGTAAATGACTACTTCCATCCAACTGTTGTGCCAGATGTGACCAACGCAGACAGCGCCTATGCACTCCGTGTTGAAATTTTGAGCCAGTCCTATGACAGTGTGCTCAAAGAGTATGCATCAAGCGCCACGTCGGGCAAGGTAACCATTAAGCCCTATGCCTTGGCAAAAGTCCCGGCTGTGGTTGGCTCGCGCGTCGACGGCCAGCTTTCGCAGACCAAGCAGGGGAGCGTAATTATTGTGCCGCTCCGCAACTTGACCCTCAAGATTTCAACCGAATCCAACAATTTTTTGCCTGATTTCAACAATATTATCTTGCCGAACATCTCATTCTCACCTTGAGCTAGTCGCTGCGGTTGTCTCTGGTGTATACTACACGCAGTAGAGAGTTGAGGGTAGCTATGCAAGACACGCCGAATGGCGATGGTGGCAGGAAACAGCCGGCAACAGAGGTGAACAGCCTACTCTTGTCCGTGGCCGAACAACTCAAGATGCCATTAACGGTCATTGCGCGTCAGGCCGAGCTAAGCCAGTTGGCGCGCGATGCGTCCTTGCTCGATGCTAGTACTGTTCATACCCAGGCAACGGCTGCGTTGCAACTCGTGGACAGCTATATGCTTGGATTGCAATTGGCCAGGGAACAGGCTGAGCTAGAGTTGGAGCCGGTCTCGATAGCCTCGACTTTGGTAGAGACAGCACACAGCTTGGAGCGGTTTGCTGGGCAATATGGCGTACATGTTGAACTGCTCATCGCCGGCAAACACGGGCCAGTCATGGCAAACGCTCGGGGTTTGCGCGCAGCGCTGCTGAGCCTTGGCTTTGCGCTGGCCGAGGCCATGGGTGCCCACGAGACGCCAAAGCATCGCCACCTGACATTAGCTGCGCATCGGACACCACATGGCATCATCGCCGGCATTTACGGCGGCGATCCGCTGACTGCCGCCGACTGGCGCACGGCACTCAACTTATGTGGTCGCGCCCAGCAGCCACTCACTGGTTTTACGGCTGGCAGTGGGGCGGGTATTTTTGTCGCCGACGCCATTTTGCGGTCGATGCAGACACGTTTGCGGGTCGGCAGATACGGTCATCAAGCAGGCCTGGCGGCAACATTCCAGCCAAGCCAACAATTACAGTTTGTATAAATTTTGTACTCAAGATGCATATACTTTTACTCGAACCTAACACCTTGTTGGCCCAAACATACACCAAAGGTTTGGCGCACGCTGGCCATACTGTGCTGCATGCCACCAACGCCCAGGCAGCGGTTGATGCTGCGGATCAACACACGCCCGACGCGGTAATTGTCGAGCTCCAATTGGCCGCACACAGCGGCATTGAGTTTTTGCACGAGTTTCGTTCGTATGCCGAGTGGCAGCACATACCGGTGATCATTAACACTTTGGTTACGCCGCCAAAATTGGCACCCATGGCCGAGACGCTGCGGCGTGACCTTGGGGTTCGCGCAGTGCTCTACAAACCTCAGGCGACAATCCAGGATATTTTACGTGCAGTGCTGGCAGCAACGGCTACGGCATGAACCAGCTGGTTACTACGGGCATCATTTTGAGTCGCACCAACTACGGTGAGGCCGACCGAATTTTGACCGTCTTAACGCCTGAGTATGGCAAGCTGCGCCTGATGGCCAAAGGCGTGCGTCGGGTTAAGAGTAAGCTGGCTGGCGGTATTGAATTGTTTAGCGTTAGTGAACTGACCTTTATACGGGGAAGGGGCGAAATCGGCACGCTGGTTTCGTCACGGCTGAGCATGTTCTATTCACATATTCCGGAGAATTTGGAGCGTACCATGCTTGGCTACGACCTCATCAAGCTGCTCAACAAAATTACTGAGGACGAAGCAGAAGCGGCGTATTTTGGCTTGCTGCAACAGGCCTTTGACGCGCTCAACGACGCCACCATTCCATTATTTTTGGTTCGGTTTTGGTTTACTGCCCAACTCTTACGGCTCGGCGGCCATATGCCCAACCTCCAGACCGACACTGCAGGCGCGATCTTACAGCCAACCAATGCATACAGTTTCGACACCGAGTCCATGATTTTTACTGCGGCCGAACAAGGCCGATTTACTGCCCAAGATATCAAGTTTTTGCGCCTCGTGTTTGCCGGAAATCCACCGATGGTACTTACCCGCGTGGAGGGTGGCGACCAGCTGGCGCAGAAGCTGGCCCCGTTGGCGGCAACGATGCTCCGCGTGCACCTTGGCCTGTAGTCGGCTTTGGCAGGAACTACATAACCTAGCGATCTTGAAGATCTATGATGTTTGCCTGAGTCTTTCGGCCGCGCTACGGATCGCATGCGCCATGCTAGTCATAGTGCCTTCGGTGGGGCTGTAGACGCCACGGTCCAAATCACTATCGTGGGTGGTGGAGTCGAACAATAGGCGTCCAGATGGGCTAAAACGGTATCCTTGGGCTAGTAAGAGTACCGCGTCTGGATCGTCGTCGCGTAATAGCTGTGCATTTTTATCTTTACCCGATTGGTCGAGGACTGTTACTCGTAGCGTTTCCGTTTGGTCAGAATATTTAGCGTAGTCGTATTCGCCCTTTGGGTCTCCGGTGAGCGTGAGCTGGATAACTCTCTTGGCAGATTCGTCGTCTTCGTCTAGTGGTACGTCGTGCCACCACGTGCCGACCATAAGACCGCCGCCTTGAATGGTATCGTTCAAAACGCTCACATGCGTTTGGGGTACCTCGTAGGGGCTCGTTGTGAGTAGATGCAGAACATCGGCCTTTCTTGGCTTGCCCCCTGGACGGGTGCTTAGATCAACGGCTTGATCGAACAACTCACGCATCCATGTTTCCTCATGCGGATCATCTAAGTCTGGTCTCGCTACAGTGAACATTTGATCGAGAGTGTGCCTAAAGTCTTGTATGTCTCCGGGCTCTGGCAGCGGTTTCCCAGTACCGAGACTGATAGATTCGTTATTTCTTTCAAAGATAATGTCGGCAGACAAGGTATCTACGCGGTCGGCTTTGGTGGCCCCGGGCAGCGTTGTCTCTCTCATCATGCAGACGAGTCCAACGCTTCTGATACCTGTCAACGGCTGTTCAAACAAAAATTCAATCTCTCTAGTTTTGATGACGGTACCGAACTCCCTGAATAGACCGCTCCACTGGCAGTCAAAGTCTCTCCGCGTAGCGACGCTAGGACCGTCAAGTTGCGAAACGTCAAAATCAAAAGGGTCTCCAGGGGTCTCTGGGAAAGGCATGGGGATAGCGTATAATTTTTTGTTAATAGTGCAACACGGCCTGCCGCGCTAACATCTGTACGGCGATAACTTCTTGGGCTATAATGTGGGGCAATGAGCAACACATCTATTTCTCTCGAAGACATTGCGAGCTTGGCCAAGCGCCGTGGTTTTATCTACCAAGGTTCCGAAATCTACGGCGGCCTGGCCGGCACGTGGGACTACGGCCCGTTGGGCGTCGCGCTCAAGCGCAATATTATGCAGTTGTGGTGGAAGATGTTTGTAGATAGTCGCGACGACATGTTGGGCGTTGATGCTGCCATCCTGATGAACCAAAAAGTGTGGCAGGCAAGTGGGCACGTTGATACGTTTACCGATCCGTTAGTTGAGTGTAGTAACTGCCACGCCCGTTTCCGCGCTGACCAAATCGACGTTAAAAAATGCCCAACCTGCGGCAAAGAAAATACGTTCGGTGAAGCGCGCCAATTTAATATGATGTTCAAGACGCACATCGGCCCGGTACAAGATGAAAACTCGATTAGCTACTTGCGGCCAGAAACTGCTCAAGGTATCTTTACCAATTATAAGAACGTCGTCGATAGTTTTTATCCAGATGTTCCTTTTGGTTTGGCGCAGCAGGGTAAGGCCTTTCGCAATGAGATCAGCCCGCGCGATTTTGTATTCCGTTCGCGTGAGTTCGAGCAGATGGAAATTGAGTATTTTGTGCACCCGGAAAAATGGGAAGAAGCCTTTGAGTCTTGGCGCGTGGCAGTGCACGAATGGTGCAAGGCGCTCGGTTTGCCCGACGACAAAGTGCACGAATTAGAGGTTCCCGAAAACGACCGCGCCCACTACAGCAAGCGAACCATCGACTTTGAGTTTGATTTCCCGCACGGTCGCCACGAGCTTTTGGGCTTGGCCTACCGTACTGATTTTGACCTCCAAAACATTCAGCGAGCAAGCGGCAAGAGTATGGAATATCGACCAAAAGAAGCTGGTAGCAAGCCCTTTGTGCCGCACGTGATCGAGCCAAGTTTTGGCGTCGAGCGCGCCATTATGGCGGTGCTCACATCCGCCTACGCCGAAGACGAAGTGAATGGCGAGAAGCGTATTTTCCTCAAGCTGCCAAAGAACCTGGCGCCGATCAAAGCTGCCGTCAGCCCACTTCTCAAGAATAAACCTGAGTTAGTCGCCAAGGCCAAAGAAGTCTACGCCATGCTCAAAAAAGAACTCGGTGCCGTGATGTGGGACGACAACGGCAACATCGGCAAACGCTACCGTCGCCAAGACGAAATTGGCACACCGTACTGTATTACGATAGACTTTGAGACGCTCGAAGGCGACGGCACGGTCACTGTGCGCAACCGCGACAACGCCACTCAAGAGCGTATATTACCCGCAAAACTTACGGCTTTTATGGCCGACCTGGTATAGGACATGCCATTACAACAATTTGAAGCACCGGTTTTGCGTCCTGAGGCCTGCAAAATAGATAAGGATGAAGCATTGTACCTTTGTGAGTACCAACTCTATAAGGAGCTTGGGGGGTTATACGTTAGTGCAAATGAGCAAGTGCCTGCGAGCGGTTGGAATAAGGACAGTGGTGAGTACGGCCTGTTTATCCCCCATGGCATGGGTGATTGCGTGACGTTGCACGTTGGCGGTATTACAAACATTACACGGGCACACCATGATCTAGTCCTGGCTGGTAGTTATATTGGCTTGCATGAGGAGTTGCGGAGAAGGCGATACGTGCTTGGGGTGACGTTTGAACCGTTAGTGCGCATGGCGGTTAATATGGCTGGGTTTGGCCGGCTGGAGGCCCACGGGGTTTCTGACTATTATTTCGGCCGGCTGGAAGAGCAATATGCCATGATGATGTTGTCGCGGCGGCGGCCTATGGAGGTGGGCATGGTGTACATGCCAACTGATACGTTTGTGAATAATTTTGGCTTGCCTCGGCTTCGGGGTGACGCGAATAAGCTGCGTAATTTTTTGTTGGGCGATGAGAACTAGAAAATCGCCAGCAGATGCTACAATACCCTAATGATTACTTATTATACCGACGGCAGTGCCAGCCCTAACCCCGGTCCAGGTGGCTTTGCAGTGATCCAGAACGGCCAACCGGTCGTGCTGGGCGGCGAACCAGACGGCACCAAAATAACCACCAACATCCGGATGGAAGGCTTTGCCATTATGGCGGCGCTCAAGCATTCCGGCGGCGAACCATGCGAGATTTACAGTGACAGCGAATTTTGGATTAATGTTATCACTAAATGGTCCTTAGCTTGGGAAAAGAACGGCTGGAAGAAAAAGGGCGGGGAAATCAAAAATATCGACATCGTGCGCGCGGTGTGCCCGTTGTATCGTAATTCTAAAGCCACGCTAGTGTGGGTACGCGGCCACAATAATGACCCGGGTAACGAACTTGCGGACGAGTGGGCCAACGAAGCGCGGCGTGGCAAGCGCGTCGGCGCGTAAGCGTCTAGCGCAGGGCTAGAACGGCAAATCTTTGGTAATTGTCCGCAATTGTAGCGGTTGACCATCGAGGACGATGGCGTGGTTTTCCCAGAAGGCGGTGCTGGCCGGCTCTTGGAGCTCTTCGGTAGGGAAAGGCGGTGCTTGTTGGCCGATCCAGACATCTACTAGTTCGTAGAGTCCGGCATCGTCGCGGCGCACAGACATGCTCAAAAACGTGCTCGGTGTGAGCTGGCGACGGCGCACAAAGCGGCTGTAGCTGGTGTGCTTGAGGCGCTTGGCGTAGACCACGGCATCTTTATCGGTGGTCTCGACAACCTCGCTGCTGCCGATTGGGCGGCCAAAGTCGTGTTCCACGACCATTTCGGTGCCACGTAGGTCATAATTGCCCAACAGATCTTTCGCTAAAGTCAGAATATACGGTTGCTGAGCGATATGCTCGCCGGCGGCAGAGTGGATAAGGTCGACATACACACTCAAGCCATTTTTGGACATTGCCACAGTGTGTAAATTGTCTGTCATCCCTTTGATATCTTCTAGTATACGCGCACCAGGGGAGAACGCCTAATCTGCCTTCGGCGTGGCAGGCTGGCGCTGCGCAATTTTTACACCATTTTTTTGCGACGCTTTTCGGTTGGTGCGGGTAGAATGGTGAGTATGCAAGAAGAAACTCCTCTCGAAACAGCCAAAGCGCCCTTAACCAAGCAAACAGCGCCGTCGGACATATTGGCCGAAGCCAAAGACCCCGACTATGTGGAAAGCGACGTCTTTGCCTGGGCCAACAATTTGTTCGAATACAAAGAAGAATTGGTTATGGAGTTGTTTTGGATAAACAAAAATAACGTCGTGTACCGTACTAAGATTGCGCCGGAGTTAGAAAAGCAGATGCAGCCGCTGTTTATCGACAACACGCTGGATTACGTGTTGGAAGGTGCCGAGCAGGGCATGCCAGTGCGCAATTTTGAAGACGGTGAAGCCGAGGCTGGTGTGCTGCAACGCGTACCATGGAAGCGCGTCGAAAAATTAAAGGAAGTCATGCACTGGGTTCGCACTCAGGAATCCGAAATTGAGCTGTTTGCTGAGGAGGAGCACGACCTCAAGCGCATCAAAGGCGCGCTCATTAAGGTGAGTCACCCCAAAATGTCGCAGCCATTTTACATTGTGAAAGCGCTGAGCGGCGGGCAAATGCTCAAGGGCGATGGCACCTGGATGGTCACCGGCAAGCTGTTTAAGCCATTTCAGGCTGCTGCACTCAAGATCCCGGCCGAAGCGCATATGTTGGTGCTTGAGCAAGATCTGTACATTTTTAATCAAGCCAAATGTGACCGTCTGTTTGGTTACGACGCCAAAAAGAACGCCTTGGCCGACAAAAAAGTCCGTGAAATAGAGGAGCATTACAAACTCAGCTTTGCCGAAGGCGTTGACCTGCAGTCGGCCGTAGCCGGCAACAAAGCTACGATTAACAAGCTACAGAACATCGATATTGGCCAGCTTACTCAAGAGCAAATTATGGACCACGCCGACGAAATTGGCGTCGACCTGATGGTAGACGACGCTGGCGCGATAATCATCATGAACCAAAAAGACGTCACCAAATTCGTGAATTTGCTCAACGACGACTATATGGAATCGCCGCTCACCGGCGAGCGCTACGAAATTATCAAAAAGCGTCCGCTCAAACCGATGAGCGAAGAGGACATGCTCGCCCGCGGCATTTAGTTTTACGCGCTAGACGCAACAGCTGGCCTGGGTGCATACTATATACATATAACCAAGGAGGGTGAGGTGAGTGTAGAAATTAACTGGATCGCTGTGTTGCTTGCAGTTGTCGTGTCAATGGTAGTGGGCTTTGTATGGTACTCCAAAGGCGTCTTCGGGGCTGTCTGGATGAAGCTGGCCAACATCTCCGACCAAGACATGAAAAAGGGTATGGCCGGGCCAATGGTTGCGGCCGTTCTAGGCTCGTTGTTAACCGCCTACATTTTGGCGCATGTCGCGTTCCTGAGCCATGCGTTTTTCAAAAATTCGTTCTTCATGGACGCGGTTAATACCGCGTTTTGGCTGTGGCTGGGTATCTCGGCAACGACGTTGGTCATCCACAATAGTTTTGAGCACAAGCCGTGGAAATTAACGGCTTTGGCCATGGGCAATCGCCTTGTGACGCTACTCGCGATGGGCATGGTAATCGGGCTGCTCAAACCCTAGACGCGCCTATGACAAAGACCGCTAAGACCGCACGGATCGGCATTTTCTCAGGCACCTTCGACCCCGTACATCACGGGCATCTTGTGTTTGCGCGCGCCGCGATGGCTGCAGCAAAGCTCGACAAGGTGGTGTTGTTGCCCGAAGCAGAGCCTCGCGGTAAACAGGGGGTTACATCGTTGACACACCGCCTGGAGATGCTACGCCTGGCAACGCATGACACTCCAGAATTTGAAGTTTTGTCGCTGGCCAGCCTGCGATTTGATGTTGCTCACACGCTGCCGCAGTTGGTGCAGCAGTTTCATGGCGCCGAACTCGTGTTGCTCGTTGGATCGGATGTGGCACAGACATTTGGCCGCCGTTGGCCCGGTTTAGAGGTACTATTAAGCACCGTGGAACTGGTTATTGGCTTGCGCGAAGGCGACGACCAGGCCGCCATCGAAATGCTCATGGGCCAGCTGCAAGAGGCATACCCAATGCTTACGCCTCGGTATCGTTTTGTCTCGGCTAACCCATACGCGCATGGCGCATCGTCGCGCGTACGTCAGGCAGTGCGCACGAGCAATGAAACGATCCCTCATATAGCCGATTATATTGTTGCGCATCGGCTGTATCCTTTGAGCGAGACAGTGTCATGAAAACACTTTTTGTAATTCTGAGTAGCGTCGCTTTTTCGTCCAGTATTGTGCCTTACGTTATTGAGATCCTGCGAGGCACAACCAAGCCGCGTGTTGTCTCGTGGTTTACGTGGTCGGTGTTGGCTGTTATCGCCAGTGCTGCATCATTTAGCGATCACCAAGTACCGGCAGGGGTTCTTTTGGGCATCTCAGCCGTAGCAACAATGCTGGTTGTCGTATTGAGTTTGTTAAAGCGTGGCGACCGAAGTTTTGAGCGAATCGACGGCATCTGCTTATTTGGGGCGTTGGTTGGCCTCGGACTTTGGTGGATTTTTGATTCACCGGCGGTTGCGGTTGTCGCCACGATAAGTATTGACCTCGTAGGCTGCGTACCGACACTGCTGCATTCCTGGCAAAAACCGCACGAAGAAACAACCAGCACCTTTCTGCTTGCTGCTATCGGTGGGTTTTTTACGCTGCTAGCGGCTGGCGATCTTCGGGTTACGTCGATTGCGTATCCGCTATATATCGTGGTTGCCGACGCTGCCGTTGCAGCAATTATCGTGTGGAGCCCGCATCGTAAACTGGCTGGCGAGCCGCCAGAGTTGCGCGAACTGTAATTTTCCATCTCCAAAATCAGCAAAGCTGCGTACTTGCTGGTACAATAGGGCGGCAATAGAGTGAGAGGGTAGCGGTAGTAGGACGTGACGCAAGATGAGGCTTTGGCGATTTTGGAATCTGGCGAGTCGGTATTACTAACCGGCGCTGCAGGCACAGGTAAGACGTACGTTCTTAATACGTTTATCAAGCGCGCTAAAAAACAGGGTAAAAGCATTGCGGTAACAGCGACGACTGGCTTGGCGGCCACGCACCTCAATGGCACAACGATCCACGCCTGGTCTGGCATTGGCGTGCACGACGCAGTCGACAAATATACGATTGCCAAACTCGCCAAATCGCGCCAGGAACTCATCAAAAAGGCTGACACGCTCATCATCGACGAGATCAGCATGTTGCACGATTTTCGGCTCGACATGGTAGACGAAGTACTGCGTGTTGTGCGCGGAAATGACGCGCCATTTGGCGGTGTGCAGGTCATTTTGTGTGGTGATTTCTTCCAGCTACCACCCGTTAACCGACGCGATAGCCGGCAGGGTAGCTTTGTGATTGGATCAGAGGTTTGGCAAAAAAATGTGTTCAGTGTTTGCTATCTCGAAAAGCAATACCGACAGATAGAGGACGACGCCTATACACAAATTTTGAACGGCATTCGTGCTGGTTTTTTGAGCCGTAGCCAGCTAGATGCGCTGCAAGCCAGGGCAGGGGTGTTTGACGATCCGTTTGCCACCAAGACGCGGCTACTCACGGTGAACGTCGATGTTGACATGGTGAACGAAGAACAGCTCGACGAACTCGACGGCGACATCCATTCGTATGAGATGGAAACGCACGGCGGCAAGACATACGTTGAGCAACTGCAGCGTTCGTGTTTGGCGCCCGAAGTATTACGCCTCAAAAAGGACGCCCAGGTGATGTGCATCAAGAACGCGCAGGATCGCAGCTACGCCAATGGCTCGCTCGGCACGGTTGTCGGATTTGAAAAGAACACCGATTATCCGGTCGTTGAGCTGGTCAGCGGCCGCACCATAACTGTTCGCCCGGACACTTGGGAGCTGATGGATGGCGAGAAGCGCCGGGCGCAACTCATGCAGCTGCCGCTTCGTTTGGCCTGGGCAATTACCGTACATAAAAGCCAAGGCATGACATTGGACGCTGCCCGCATTGACCTGTCGCGCGCGTTTGTGGAGGGCATGGGATATGTGGCTCTGAGCCGCGTGCGCAGCCTCAAACATCTTATTTTGGATGGTTTGAACGGCATGGCGCTCCGCGTGAGCCCATTGGCGAAAGAAATCGATGCCGAACTGCGTGCCAAGAGCGAACAAGCGCTGGCCGATTTTGCCGACCACATTGCCAAGTGGCAGGCAGACGAGGACAGCGGCGCGCACGAAGTCGCAGCCAAAAAATACGAAGCCGCTCAATCTGTCGATCCCAAACTATTCGAGGCGCTGCGCGCCTGGCGCTCTGGATTGGCAAAAGAGAAGTCCGTACCGCCGTATATTATTGCCCACGACAAAACACTAGAGCATATTGCCGCCCGCAAACCTCAAACTGAAAAGGAGTTATTAGACGTACCCGGCTTTGGCCCCAAAAAGGTCGAGACCTACGGCGCCGGTATCCTTGAGGTTGTCACAGGCACGAAGTAGCAGCCCGGTGACAGCCGGCACGTAACTATCGGGCTGTTGCGCAGGCGAGCAGAGCATTTGCCAGGTTGATTCGTCCAGCGGCGCGGTGTCGGATGAAGGCGGTGGCCAGGCTTTCCGTGGCGCTGCTTGTGTGCAAATGCCCACGGTTGCGGTCGTATAAGAAAAAGGTGTCGTCTTCGTTGTACGTCTCCAGAAAGCGTTGGGTAAAGGCGCTGGGCGACAACGCCTGCACGCGGTGGGCGAGCAGCACGAATGAATCATATGACGAGCGCAAATCTTTGTTGATCCGAATCGGCCGTGCTAACTCCAGAGCACGCTGGAACCCATTTGCTGCCTGCAAAAATTTGTAGCTGATACCCAGCAGCGTATCGAGTGCATCGTCCATGGCGTCGACGTTTTGCATGTCACCAATCGCCAAGTTGTATATGTCGATGTTGTACCCGCGCAAAAACTGTCGCACCTGCCGCCATTCATCTGCCACTTGTGTCTCGAGTACGGCCTTGGGTTGCAAGCCAAGTTCTTCCCACGGAACCGACTGTTCGTAATCCACGACTAACGCTTCGGCAGGCAGCTGCGACAATAATGTTTGGGCACTATGGAGGCCGAGCGGCGTCACCACATATACGCTCCAGCAGTGCACGGGCAACACATTCAGCTGGTCTGGCCGCAAGAAATACACCTCTGCATCGGGTTTTTCGAGCGGTGAATGCATCGAGAAATCCATCTGTTGCATGTGCGTGATGGTGTGCGTATATTTGAGGATTTTGTCGGCGTTGAGCGTGCTGGCACGCTGTTTTTGGATGGCGCGTGACAATTTGAGCCATTGCTTGCGCCCGGCGCTGAGCATTGCCGTCGGCTGATCACAGACAACCACAACCTTACCGAGATGCTGCCGTGTATGCATATGCCGCATGATATCTGCCGCAATACTGTCGGTCCCACGCGCGGCCGATTTACGAAGTTCGAAATAGCACTTACCCATAGCAAAAAGCTCCCACTTTAGCGCAACGGGCGGAATAATAGCACAGGTTGCATCAAACGCAATATGTCGCTTAACAGGGGTATGTTCGGTAAAATTTACAATAGGTGGTGCTGGCGGTAACTAAAATGGTCGGTTTTGGTCAAAATAATGTGGTCGCGCAGGGTGATGCCGAGCAAACTGCCAGCTGCTGCGAGCTGCTGGGTAAGGGAAATATCCTTTTGGCTGGGCAGCGGATCGCCGCTGGGGTGATTGTGGGCAACCACAATGCTGGCCGCGCGGTCGACGATCGCATCCGCGAATACTTCGCGTGGGTGAGCGAGTACGGCGTCCAAGGTGCCGATGGTGATCGTGCGTTGGGCAATGAGCCGCTGGCCGCCATCAAGGCTCAGGCACACAAAATATTCTTGCTGTTTGGTGCGTATATCTTGCAGCCGGGCCAAAATATCTTGCTGAGTTAACAGGGGAGTGTGGTCGCGCACGAGGTTGCGCCGCGCCAATTCTAGAGCGGCGAGCAGTTTGCTGGCCGTGGCAGTACTCACGCCCTTTATGGCGGTCAGCGCCTCGTAATTAAGTGTTGCGCCACCTTTTTGTAGTAGCTTGTGGATTTGCCGCGCAATGTATCCAACGTCTGCTGTTGCTGTGCCGCTGCCAATTAAGACTTCAAGCAGTTCGAAGTCGGACAGCGCCGCCACGCCCTTGTCCCGTAGCTTTTCTCGCGGCCGGTCGGCCAATGGCATTTGGTGCATTCGTCTGACATCTGTCATAGCGCACCTAGTGTAGCAGAGGTTGCCAGGTATGTGCAGGGTTTATGCCTTTTCTAGGAGGGGGGAACGCTCAAGAACGTAATTTGGTGTGCCGGTGCGTAATTATCTACAGCCTGCTGACATGCACGCGAAGCTCGAATGTAGAAGGCAGCCGGGTATAAGGTTTGGCCGTCCACGTTTACGTGGTCCTTTTGCGCATTTATAAAGTCGGTTGTGATTTCACTCGAGCCTGATCCTGCTATTCCCGGGTTTGCGCCCCATGCAGCGCATATCAGGGCAGCACCCTGTTGAGTCATACTACCGCTTACGCCGACATCACGGACTATTCGCGCCTCAAGGTTTACTGCATCACTACCGCTCAGCCTCTGGATAGTAAAGCCCGACGTGTCCATACCCGTCGTCCCGCCGTTCTGGGCAACACCAAGCTCGCGCTTGAACAGCTCGTTAATTGATGCAGCACCTGCAGGCGCAGGCTTTGCTGCGGGTTTGGGGGCGGTGGTGCTAGTGGTGGTGATGGGGTGTGGTTTCTGAGGTGCAGTCGCTGCAGGCGGCGCAGACTTTGCATGGTGCGCTTGCCAATCCTCGACACCGTGGTACACCTTGGTCCCTACGAACGCGAGGCTGCCTAAGGCCAGTACCACGCCTGTCCCACGCCAGTGTTCGGCTAAAAAGGCAAGCGCGCGGAAGGGGAGCGCTATGACCGATCCGGCGGCACGTATCCCTTTAAACCAGCCTGGTGTTGCATCGAAATCACCTTCGGCACGTATTGATCCTGGTTTATTCGCCATTGTCAGGGGCCTCACATATTTGGGTATATTTACACATAATTGACAAAACTCTAATGTTTTGTTATGATAACAGTGTACACCAAAAACACTATGAAAACAAATACCACAAAACAGCAACGACCGTTTCATCTGCACCTAGAGTACTTTTTCCGCAAACAGTACTGCTTACTCGTCGTGCTCGCGCTCTTGATGATTGCAGTGGTTAAGACCGATGGCAAGATCATTAGTTTGTGGCGCCAAGCATACGCCCAAGGCTTTGGCATGGTTGGCCAATACATGCGCGAGGAAACCACTCGTATGCCCATTTCGTTTGAAGCTCCGTCCCACATCCAGGCCGCATCCGGCAAATAGAGCAGGGAAACAGTTAGCGTCCGTTATATTTGGCGGGGCGCTATATGTTGTGGATAACTATCGGCGTGTAGACAACCTGTGGATAAGTAGTGTCACAATCGCTACGTTTTTCTTATAAAACTACTTGTATGTGGGTAGCAGTGGGTAGTATGATCAGCTCAGTGGGTAATCGTGGGTAACCAAAAACGACAAGTTATCCGCCCAAAAAAACAAAAAACCACTAGCAAATTAACTTAAAAGAGTACCAATGGCCACGGTAGACTATTTTCAACGTAAACTCGATGATAAACGGCGGTTAACCATTCCGTCTGAACTTCGCAACGAGTTTGCCGGTGGAGTAGTGCTTACCAGAGGGTTCCAGAAGTACCTGCATTTGTACCCCAAAGCAGTTTGGGATGACGATGTCGAGCCGCTCCTCAAGGGAAATATCCTTGATGAACAGACGGCCGACCTCAACGTCCAATTCCGGATGGGGAAAAGTGAAGGCGAGTGCGATGCCAAACAGGGGCGCATTACGTTGGAGCAACATTTGCTGGAGTACGCAGGAATCGATAAGGACGTCGTGGCGGTGCGCGTTGGAAAGTACTGGCGGCTTATGGCCAGCGGTGCATAACACGTAATTAGTACTCGGCTGCACTTTAACAATTAAGCAAGTAACAAAACTCACACTCGAGATCAGCTATTCGGCAGTCAACGGGTGGATATAGGGCACCACCTACTAAAAACCCTCGCACATTTGTTCTAACGAACACCTCCCAAAACTCCACCTCACACATAAGTCTCTCAACTTACGGCCAAACACCAGAGTCAATAAGTTCAGGTCTCCAAATCGAAAACTTCTGACACAACCCAGTGCTTGGCCACAAACAAAAACAAAAACGTACAAAACAAAAAGTTGGCTGCTGAATAGGTGATCTTGCAAAAACAAACATCAAAACAAAAAATGATATAGTTAGCGCAAGGATGCACCAAGAAAACCAAGAAACAGAAGAACACATTCCAGTGTTGCTTGAGCAGACACTGCAGTATCTAGCACCGAAAGAAGGGGATACGTACCTCGACTTAACGGGCGGATACGGTGGCCACGCAAAGGCAATTATTGAAATGACGCGCAATCCGCAAGGCGCAGTCTTAGTAGACCGTGACCCGGCAGCTGTAAAAAGCCTACGGGAGAAGTTTGCGAAGGACGGCGTAGAGATAATCCAAAAAGATTTTCTCTCAGCAAGCCAAAAGCTTGTAGCGCAAGGAAAGCAGTTTGATCTGATATTGGCCGACTTGGGCGTTTCGTCACCGCACCTTAATCAGGCGAGTCGTGGGTTTTCCATCCAAAAAGATGGACCGCTCGACATGCGCATGGATACGACACAGGAACTAACC